>JAJDAS010000635.1 GCA_029261755.1 Nitrospinia bacterium | reverse complement strand
TGGACCACCGGCTGGCGGACCTGCATGACCAGTACAAGAAAAAAAGTTGCATGGAGTGTCACACGGACCATGTAAAGGCCGATGGCAAGGTGAGCCTAATGCTAAACCACGAATTCCTGAAAGGTTGGCCCAAGAACCAGTGCTTGCCTTGCCACGAAGGTGAGGATTCGGACGAAACCCATTTAAAAAAATACTACACCAAGGATTGCGCTTCTTGTCACTCCCTTTATAAATGGGCAGTCAAGGATTTTGACCATGACAAACTGCCTAATCGAGACCAATGTTGGGACTGTCATACTACTCCGAAAGATATCATGCATGATACGGAGCAAAATTGCTTACGATGCCATACTTCAACCACGGAATGGATCAAAGGATATGCCGAAATTCAATTAGGAGAGCCGGAGTCCAACCCTCAAGAGGGAATTGACACCTTTTTCTCATGGGGTGAACTCTCCGTGGACGGATCAAAATTCGAACGGAATGAAGAAGCTGTTAAAAAATGGGCGCAAAAACTAAGTAAACTGAATAAGATCAGCGAAATTAAGGTGGATGGATTCTGGACCTCCGCTCTTGAAGAAGGAGACGCCATATATATCAAACGGAAGGGTAGGGATGACCCTGTTTATAAGGCCGTTGTGAAAATCTTTACGGGTAAACAAAGACGAATCCTCTTCTCCCTTGACGACGATTTTGGCCGAATCATGGAAAAATCCATTCCCGACAAAAACCTGGATGATCCTATATTGAAGGAAATATTTGAAATAGGTTACCTGGAAAAAGGAGGAGCTAAGCAATCCCTGGCCTACGCAAAATATCTCATCGAGACCGAAGAGGAAAGTCTGGCTCGACCTGGAACCATGGTGAGAAAAATCATTATTGATCCTACGGCAAAAGATTTTATCTACAGCGGGGACGCCGCCAGCGGCATTGACAGTGATTTTTGACGCCAAAACTGCTACATTGACTCCATAAGTTGGTATGGAGATAATAGTACGGTTTCAATTCCATCAGCTTGCGCCATTGGCCTAACCACAAACCACTTACGAAGGAATTTATCTTAATAAATAATGAGTGATATGAAGAAACTAGGGAAGGTTTTTCACTATAAGGCCGGAAAGCACGTGTTTCAGGAAGGTGAAACAGGGAAATACTTGTACCACATCATTGAAGGAACCGTGGAAATTTTGAAGGGTGACACCGTGTTGAGGGAGATGAGCGCGGGGGAAACTTTTGGGGAACTTGGTATTTTGAGGTGCAATTTGAGAACAGCAACGGTTTACGCGAAAACCGATGTGACCCTTGAAGCCTTCGACCGTTCTATCATACTCAGCCACTTGAAAAAAAATGCCACCGTGGAGGAGAAACGCGCCGCTAACAACCTAATCAACTACATTGATAAATTAGATGAGATCGCCGTGGGAATTGATAAGCTCAGGAGTGAAATCCCCGGGAAGGACAATATTGCCACCTATAGCCAAACTCTTAGCCAATATATAGAAAAAGACCCGGAAGCCGGCAAGATCTTAAAAAATATTTTAAAATTTGAGGATTGGGTCAAAACCGAAATTATCAAGAAAATAGAAGATTTGTAGCTACTCAGGTTCAACGTTCAAAGGTTCACGGTTCAGGGTTAAAAACGTAAAAAAAATGCATTAAACGCTGAACCGGGCAAAAGAAGCATTGTGGCTCCACAGCCCTTCGGGACTATGGAGCCAGCATATAAAGTTACCACTCAGAATCGATCCCGGCAGCGGCATCACCCTGATACATGTAACCCTCCATATTCGGGTCAACCACAATCTTTCGGATTACTCTTGGTTTCTCACCTTTAGCTTTCTGCTCCTTGGTAAGAGGAACCATGCTCCGCGATACATCTTCGATCAGATACTCAGCAAACCCTGTCTCCGCTTTTGCTCCACCTGGCTCAATGCGCCCAGATTGAAAAAGCTCCGTCAAAATCGGATTATCCAGCGCGTTCTCTGTTATGGGAGATTCCATCGCCTTACCAAACTCATCATCCAGAGAAAAGAGAATCCTTCTGGGTCCGTTTTTCTCACTAATTTTGACTTTCCCGGATTCGATGATGGAAGCCATGATTGTTTTGATTTTACCCTCCTCATCGAGCTTAATTTCACCTGACTTGATTTGATTCTCAAGCGCTCTATCTATGAAATCGCCTGCTCTAACCCTTCGCTCGACTTCCTCCTTTGTCATCTCTATGGGTGGAAAAAACTTCAGCACCGCTTTTATAACAGGATCAGGGCGTCCTTTCCGCATGATGTGAAAAGCGTCCCCTTCTTTTAATTGAGATGTCCACGGTTTTGGAAGATCTTTCACTTTCTTAAGCTTTACCAGGGTTGCTTCCCACTTCTCCAAGAGTTCAGCTGAGTATTTATACTCCGAGCCTTCAGAGACCAGTTCCCCCCAGGACAGCATCACTTCTTCCCCTTCTTTCGTGTTGGATACCGGTTTCTCACCATCACCCAAAATGTCGTACTTAATCCACGTATAAACATGCTGATGGCACACAGGGCAATTCTTGTTGTTGTCGTGCATATAGTCCGTTACTTTTTCACCTTCAGCGTGAGTAACGCTGAATTCATTTCTTTCTCGCATAGGAATTTTATGACACTCCCAACACCTATTCTTTTTTTTTTCAAAAGTTTCGTGCAAAGCAATAAGCTCATCCTTCCCCTTTTTTGCTTTTTCCTCAGCAGCTTCAGAGTAAACGGGAACTTGTAAAAAGAGAGTCGAGCAGATAAGCCCTAAAATGAAACTAAAGATGAATTTCTGATGCATAAATCTTTCTCCTAATAAATTCAATTGGTTAGAAATTTTTTATAAATGAAAAACTGATTTCCTGGAAGTACCCCATAGATGGCTTGCAGCCGATGAGGAAAAGTCCGTTTACTTATGATCCGGATAGATGAATTTCTTTACAGACTTTTTGATTGTGGAAGGAATAATTGTATTTCAGTTTGGCGTCTTTGGCTTTATGCCCTTTCTCTTCCCATTTAGAGTACTCACTTAAAGGGATTTCCTTGCCATCAGAGAGTATTTTTGTGGTTTCATCCACACGGCAATCATACTGGCCTGTTGTACCCGCTTCATTTAATATGGACCAGGAAAAGGCAATGCTATTAGGGTAGTCTTTTTCATCGGCATATACATATTTAATGGTCAATCCCCCCGGAGGATTCAGCGCCTTATCACGAATTTTTGTTTGGAATTCCGACCCGAAAGAAGGGTTTTGGGAAAGAACAAAACATACAACAGCAAGAAAAATGGCAACTTTTTTCATAACGGCTCCTTCTAAAAAGATTGTGGATTGATATTATTATGCAGAGAGAAAACAGGTAGCTTTGTGGAAATACTTGTAGGAATTTATAAAAATACCATATCAAAAAAAAAATCGCAACGTAAGTAAAGAAATCGAGGCTATGTTGAAAAGAATTGTGGTGCCATGTATTTGAAAAAGGTTTATTTTTCTTGACAAGGGTGGAGAGCCTTTCTATAATTTCCAGATGGTTTTTTTTGCGAGATAAAACTTAACCTACTGGAAATAATGATTTTTTTGAAACTTACCCACATTGGTTCCCGGAAAGCCAGGTTTTTGGGAAGATTTTTTTCATATGGTTACAGCATGGCTCTTTTCCTAGTCTTACCTATCTTTCTCATCCCCATATCATCCTTCGCGGATGGCCAAAGTTTGGAAAAAATATCCACTTTTGCAGAAGACCCGGCGCTTTATTATGCGTTGCGGACGGTGCTTTTTTTCGATGTCATAGGCATCATTTTCCTCCTCTATCTCCTGTTTTTTCATAAGGCCCCCTTACAAAAAACCTATACTAAAATTCTCATGGGTATAGGGATCGTTATCTTTCCGGCTATTACGGTGGTAGTGGGAAGCCTGGCTGCCCTGGAGAATGCAAAAGCGGTGGAATTTTGCAGTTCGTGCCATGATGCCATGGGGGAGTATGTAGAGGATATGCGTGACCCCGATAATCATACTCAATCTGCAATTCATTATAAAAACCGATGGATCAACCAAAATCAATGTTACGGTTGCCACACGGGATATGGAATACTTGGGTCCGTCCATGCCAAGATCAAGGGGTTGGGCGAGGTCTTTAAATACTATACCGGTACATGGCAGACCCCCATCAAGATGAGTGAGCCTTTCCCAAACAAAGATTGCCTGAAATGCCATGGGCAGA
>JAJDAS010000634.1 GCA_029261755.1 Nitrospinia bacterium | reverse complement strand
GATGAAAGGAATTATGAAGAAAGTGGCATACTGGCAGGATTATCATTTTGAACAGGATAGTTTACTTGATGCCGTAGATGACGATGAAGTCAGATGAAACAGCAATATAACGTATCTATTTAATCGGGTCAAGCCATAAGTTTTTTTCGTCCCCTCGTCCTTCGTCCAAGCGTAGCGTTCGTCCCTCGGTCTTTTCCGTACTTCGTCCCTCTGTCTTTTCTTCCTCTGCGCCTCTGCGTCTCTGCGCGAGTATGGTTTTAGCGTTTTGTTTTTTGGGGAAAAACTTTGAAAATTTTCGGGTCTAAATTCCATACCTTTCTGTCCTCCAGGTTCTCCGGATTGAGAATCCCGCAGGAAGGGCGTTCGGGCTACAAGTCCGCAAGGCTAAATCCACGCCTGAAATCACGACTATTTTACCATGCAAGGTAAAAAAGACATATGCAGAGAAAGGCTAAAAGAAAGGGAAAAAGAGGAGGGGAAAAACAAATTTAATGCAAAATCCAAAAGCATGGGAACCACTAATTTCCACTAATTCACACTAATAAAATCTTTTAAAAATTAGTGAAGATTAGTGGTTAAAAAGCTTTTATTATTTTTCGACTTTTCTCTCGCTTAGTTAAGTTCAATAAGCTTGCCGCGCCCATGCCAATTCTCTCCACCTTATATAAACGGCCATGACAGTTAAGGCTATGGCGAAAATCCCACAAAACTGCCAGGGAGGCAAGCAATAAAAAAGAACACCCCCAAAAGCAATGACGGCAAACAACGCAAACAGAATTAACGTTGCAAAACCATTGACCGGATGCCTGCAATCCGGCATCACCTCCCTTATATTTTGCAAGGCCTTCTCTCGCGCTTCTTTATCCTTGCTGCTTAATTGAAATTGAAAAGCGGTCCAGGGAGACCACAGCATTAACCAAAACGCCCTCGGATTAAGAAATAACAATCTCCACCATGGCACATGAATTCCCATAAAAACGGCTAGCTCATTACTGTAATCCACTTGATCCGCAAGAACTTTTAAATCGCTGCTGTCTTTAAATCGTTTTTCCTTATCTTTCAACTCCTCATAAATGATACTCTCACGCACACCCGCGCATCGCAATGCTATTTGACCTGATAAAACAGTGGCGACCCATCTGGCCTGTATTTCCGCCAGAGATGTAACAGACCCTATGACAGGCTGCGCCAAGCCTACAAAGGATAAGGTGAGATCTTGAGGATCAAAAACTAATTTGAATAATTGAGAAGGAGCCTCTTTTAGAAATGGCCAGTGAGGTTTAAGGTCGGTGGCCAAAATAATTGTATCGAACTCCATGGCCTCTTCTTCACCTTCAAACCTGACTTTATTGCCATTAATTTCGGAGATTGCTCTTTTTGGAGTTACACGGCCTTTATGAATTTCTGAAATCCCATCCCTGCTATTATTGAGTAATTGATGAAGATAAGGCGAGTTAGGAATCCATTCAGGGATCCCATGCCCTCCTAATCCCCAAAAAACGTTGATACCAGCCTGCGTAAATCTGCGAATTAGATGCTCACAATTTAAAAACTTTCCAAGAAGCTGACGAATTCCCACGCCCACAAAATGATCGGCGGGATAGAGCCCCACATTGCTTTCGGCAAACCATTGCCCACCGTTGACGGCCCAGGAAATATTGCGATTTTTGAGCGCGCATTCCGTCACAATATCTGCGGAGCCTTCCCCCGTGCCAATGATGAGGAGTTTTTCGTCATCCCCAATTTGCGAATGATCTTTATATTCGGACGCGTGAATAATTTTCCCCTTAAAGCGGCTATAAAGAGGATCATTCTTAACATTAGTAGTGGGAATCCCCTGAGACCCCGTGCAAACAACAACGGCGTCATAGGTCTGGACCTTTTCTTCACCTTGATGCAAGAGAGATAGGTACCATTTGTCGCCACGCTTTTCAACGTTTTTTACTTCTGCGCTTAACGCTATTTTTTCCCTTACATGAAAATGATCCGCGTAGTTTTCTAAAAACTCCAGATACTGCCAATGGTGAGGAAAATCGGGAACCTCGTCTTTGGCCCTGAAATCCATGGCATGCATAAAATGTTTTGAAGAGGTGGTCCTGGTATTTTTAAAAAAAGTTCCTCGTTCTTTTTTTTCTTCACTTAATCTCCAAACTCCGCCAATGGAATCATTTTTTTCAAAACACTCCACTTCCATATTATTTTCCGATAGCCATTTTGTGGCATATACTCCGGAAAAGCCTGCTCCAATAACCGCTACTTTTTTGATATTTTTAAGTCTCTCCGGTTTGGCTAACGCATGCTCCATCAATAAAAACAGCATTTCTATAGGTAAAGCCAGAAAGACCAGGCACACAGCCATGGAAAACCATGTGTCCGTCCCATATTTATGAACTAAAAATAAAGCGATGCTCACATATCCCCACCAAACTATTGCGATGGTTAAAAACTTTCCAAAGAACCCTTTTTTTAATTTTTCTACGCTCTGGCCATAGAATTTAAGGAGTTCATACTTCAAAAGCAGGAAATCAAAAAGGAAAAACAGCCCCATAAAACAAGGGACCGCCATCCACAAATAGGGTGCGCACTGGAGACTAAGCATCCAAAAGCCTGAAAAGATAAAAGGCATGGTAAAAACAAAATGATCTCTACTTTGAAAATCCTTAAGCGACCAGCATTTTTTTCTAATATTGATAGGGGGAACTATGAAGGCGAAGGATAAAGGAATCAGAAAATCCCTGGTAAATCCAACAAGGTCGTTATAAAAGAGGAAAGACATTAAGGAGAGGGGAAGAACATAAAGAAGCATTGTTCGAGGGATGTAATTCCAGGTAGGGTCAAAAAGTGGTTTATTTTTCATTTAGGAATCAGGAAAAAAATAATTTGGTAATTTATAATCAGAGCTTACGAAAAAAATACATAGAACGCTTAGGAAGGCAGGAAGGGCAGGAAGAAAACAAAGACTTTAATTTAAGGTTTTACTTTCATGTATTCCTGATTTCCTAAGGGGAAAATGGAGTATTGGAGGGGGAAAGCATGGAGTGATGGAGTAATGGAGTACTGGAACATTGAGAGATTGTTCCTTCATCCTCCGCCTTCTTTTCTCTGTCTTTTGTTTTTTGCGTCCCTCGTCCCTCGTCCAAGCGTAGCGTTCGTCCATCGGCCTTTTCCTTCCACTATTCCAACATTCCGGTTTTGTTCTCTTCCATCACTCCAGTACTCCAACACTCCAGTACTCCGCCCTCGTCCCTCTGTCACAACGTTACCCTTTTCTCCCTGGCAGTGCCGAGTTGGAGAACCTTCTCTTCGATGAGCATGTCGTTTTCATCATAGAGTCCCTCCTCCATTTTTTCCAGGTAAGGAATATACTTCTCAAAACTCTTGAAAATAGGCGAAACTGCCCACCCGCGAATGGCGACCCTCAAATCCCTATGAAAAAAGAGTTCCTTAGCGCATCTTTTTAGGGAGAAAAAACGGCGGTACCCTAGGAGCACCTCTCGCTGTAAAACACTGGGTCTCATCTTTTTGGGATAGTGTATTACGTGGTTGGAGTTGAAATACCTCCAATCATGGTGAATAAAGCGGTGGTCCGGGATCATTTGAGAGGTATTGTGTAATTTGGTCTGAAAGGGAAAATCGTCTATAACAAAGAGACTAAACTCCAGAAGTCTGTTATCAATGGCAAAATCAACGGTATCGATAACGGTTTGGCGGGTATCCGTATCTGCGCCCAGGACAAAAAAGCCCAGCACCACTAGCCCCTCATCCTGAAACCTATTGACGCCCTCCAAAACATCCTTTCGGGTTTGCTTTTTGTTGTATGCTTCCAGGGTGGCGTCACTCACCGATTCCAGACCCACGGAGACCATGTATACACCATACTCCTTCATTTTTTTTAAAAATTGTTGATCGCGGGAGGTTTCTATACGGGTAAAGACCGCCAACCTTACACGCCCCTCATACCGTTCGTGGATGGCTTTTAAAATCTCCAGGGAATATTTTTTATCGGCGCAAAACTCGTTGTCTACTATCATGATGAGATGCATTTTGGTCACCTCGATAATGTCTCCCACCTCCTCCACAATGTGCTCAAGCTTACGGCGGCGGTACTTGCCGCCCAACTCCCGCCTTCCAAAGCAGAATTCACAGCGGAAAGGGCAGCCGCGGGTGGTTTGGATGACGGGGATATGAAGCTTGGGGTGGCGGAATCGGACCAGCGACTTGAGTATGTTTTTCAAGGGGGTGGCCGTGTATTGGTGCATCAATCGAATGTCCACCTTCCAATCCAAGTTCTTGATAAAGGGCTGGTCGGGATTGGTCTGAAAATCTCCGTTGCTTTTGTAGGTGATACCCTTTACGTTGGAGACGTCCAGACCATTGTCCAGAGCCTTGAGAAGCTCCACCACGGTAGCCTCTCCCTCGTTTCTCACCACATAATCACAGTGCTCCAGACAATCCTCCGGCAGAACGCTGGCGTGGCTGCCTCCGAATATGATGGGAGCGTCCGTTAGCGTGCGAATCTTTTTTGTGAGTTCGTAGGCCCGAATCGAGTTGATGCCAAGGAGGCAGAAGAGGACATATTGGGAACCCGCGATATAGTCCCAATCAAGGGTGGAGCCGGACATTTCGCAAAAGAGGCGGCTTTCGTAACCGGCATCCCGGACCACCGTGGCGATGGAGATAGAGCCATACCTGGGCATGAACATATAGGTACTGCAGATATCAAATTGAAAGGAACGATCCAGGGGGGTAATGACGGTTACTCTTTTTTTCATTTTGATTTTTTATAGACCTTTTATTTGATTGTTTTTAAGATATTTCTCGATTTACCATAAAATCATGGTGAATCAGTGAAATTCCAAGTCTTCCCGGTAGCCCTTCATTTCAGGCTTCGAGGATCATTTGGTAAAAAAATCCAGGTCTTCACGCTTCCCACCTCCACTTTTTGTCGCCGATATGGGTTAAAGCTTCCCTGTTATGGCGGAAAGTATCCAGGGTCATGATTTTATCGGGAAAATTTTTCCTGGACCGAATCTCTTACATGGCCATTCCCAACCTTGTAAGGACCTCTTTCTCCAGGCCAAGGGATTCGGAAAAATCGGCAATGTTCCAGCCCATACGGAAGTTACTTTTTCCGTGACGAAATCATTTACAGGCTCAAGGATAAAGAGCTTCATTCAATGACCCCGCCCGCTTGAAATTCCGTTTCCTTCAGCGGCTCGGCCCCTTCTTCAAGCAGGGTTTTTTGAAGGCTTTCCATATAGGCCCTCCCGGTTTCGGTTCCCATGCGCGCCTCGTCGAATAACTGCTGGGGGGAGAAGGTTTGCCGCCCGATGGCCAGCACGGGTTTGGAGGGATCGGGGCTCCGTTCCACCATGCCCTCCAGGCTTCGGAGCGCCAGGTTTCGATCCGCCAGGGCGTTTCTAAAATGGCCGCCAGCAGTTCGTCGAACTTAACCGGTTTTTCCACGTACGCATAAACATGCTGGTTTACCGCTTCCAATAAGTCCTGTTCCTTACCCTCTCCGCTGACAATGATCACCTGGGTCCATGGCTGCTGGGATTTTATCCTACGCAAAAGCTCCCCACCCTGTATTTTGGGGGTCATGAGATCCAAAAGGACCAGGTCATATGGATTTTTCTCCCAGAGCCGCAGGGCGGACTCGCCGTCATTAGCCACATCGGCGGCGAAACCTTCCCTCCTTAAGGAATCCGCCCAGGTGGTGTTAAGGTCCTTATCGTTCTCGGATATTAATATTTTATATTTTATGGTCTATTCCTCCTTGAAAACAGGCAGTTCAATTATAAAACACGCGCCGGACTCCCGGCGCGGATAAAATAAATGGTAGGTTCTCAAAGTTGAGCCGGTAATGCAACCCAGCCCGTTTGTAGTAGCCCATGCGAATCTGACAATGTCCCACATTTTTTGCTCTGGACACGGGCTTCAAATTCTGGTAGTATTGGCGGCATGTATATTTGCGGCCAACATTTCAGCATAGAAACAATTGAGAGAATAAAAGAATCGGTGGCTTCTATACCTGGG
>JAJDAS010000633.1 GCA_029261755.1 Nitrospinia bacterium | reverse complement strand
GATGAAAGGAATTATGAAGAAAGTGGCATACTGGCAGGATTATCATTTTGAACAGGATAGTTTACTTGATGCCGTAGATGACGATGAAGTCAGATGAAACAGCAATATAACGTATCTATTTAATCGGGTCAAGCCATAATTCATTATTGGGCCATCCCCGGTGAGGAGACCTTCGAATATATCCGAATTTCCCCCACAAAACAGGAAAAGGTTCCCCACCTCTTTTTGTAGACGATCCGCTCCAAAGCCCACTGTCCGGGGACCGGAAACTTTCGAATCAATTGGAAGGGAAGTTTACCCTTTTGTAAGTCGTCCAAATATTTCCGTCCAAAGCCGTCCGGATGATAGATGTTGTCCGGTGAGGGTTTTCGGAAAGGGGACAAACGGGACCGGCCATACCGATAGGTGTGGAATTCATGCAAAATGATCAGGTCGAACTCCCTCGGGTCGGAGAGTGTTTTCGACCTCAACCCGCTTTTCGTGATCTTGTAGTTATTTTTGGGTAGGTCCAGCCAGGCATAAGGTCCGGCTAGGATTTTGCTTCCGGGTTCCACCTCGTTCAATATCCAATTTCTTGCATTGGCCCTGTTATCGCGCCAAAAAGGGTATTCACCGTCAATGGCGAAAAAGAGCAAATAAGCCGCAAGGGGCAGAGTCCACAAAAGCTTTTTCCATGGGGGCTCGCCTATGGGGGAGATCCGTTGCCATCCCACAGCCGCTAACACGCAGATTCCGGGCGCCAGGGGAAGCAGGTGGCGTTCGAAGGGATCGTCCAGTGATAACAATAGGAGGCAGTGAAGTATGAATGGTGACGCGAAACAGGCGTAAGGCCAAAGGAAATGCATTTTAGAGACCTCCTCTGTATTCCCTCCTTTGTAAGGAGGGGACAAAAGGTGGGTTCCAGCAATTTTTTGAGAAATTGCAAAAATGCCTATCCCGGCCAATAGCAAGAGGGGGAGAGAAAAGGCTGGAAAGAGAGAGATGAACAAGGTGAAAAGTGTTTCCCACATGGTATGGTGGGGGATCACGGAAACGCTGTCGCCTGAAATGCGTTTGGCAATGGCATAAAGCCCCTCCAGGCCCACTCCCCATCCATTAACAAAGACAAAAACCAGGCAAGCTACGGAAACTCCCGACAACAGCTCTTGCCAGCGTTTCTTGCTAATGACGAATAGTACCAGCAGGGGAGCGCATGCCGCCACCGCGATTTTGATTCCAACAGCCATTCCGCAAGTGGCCCAGGCGCCCATCCTGGCTGCCTCTGATGATTTTTGGATAGCCCACCAGGCGAGCACGGCAGTGGTCCAAAACCAAAAAACGCTGGCGGAATCGGCCACCGCGAAATGGCTGTTGTTGACGGCAAGGCTGCACAGGGCCATGAATCCTGCCGCCCAAAGAGCCAGGGAGTCCTCTTGCGAGACCAGAAGCACACCAAAATAGACCAGGAGGATGGTGGCCAACGCATAGAAGAGTGAGATCCATCTCCCAATGCGGTATAGGTCATGGGTTGTGGTCTTCCTGTCTAATAATTTATTGAAGACGGCTACGGCGGCCATATGGACTCCAAAGGCTTTCACGTAATAGAAGCCGTAATCGATTTTCTTGGAAAGAAACTGCTTTGCGATATTAACATGGGTAGTTTCATCACCATTCCAACGGGCAAAGGAACTTTTCCCAAGATCACCGTCTCCCCAGCCGATGCCCGGTATCCGCAAGGACGCCGCCACCGCTAAAATCACGATTAGGATGAAGATGGAGGATTGAAGGCTATGGTGTCTCATGGCTTGCCCTCCTTATTCGTCCCACCCAGGGCATCCAATATCTCTTCCTTCCCGGTGTCTTTCAAAACCTCGAACCTCCTGATCTTGAGAAGGTCGGGTTCTCCCTCACCGTGATCCGTAGTGGTGAGGGCAATGGATCTTATTCCCAGTTCTAAAAAATGTTTCTCCTGCCCGCGTGTGTAAAGCCCGTAAGGAAGGGCAAGATCGGTGGGTTGGATCCCCAACCTGGATTCCAAAAGTGAGATGGACTCCCGCACCTCTTCCTTCAACGCTGCTTCGGACAAACGGGAAAGGTTTTCATGGGAATGGCCGTGGGAGGCGATTTGAAAGCTGTCCTTAGCCAACACTCCGATCTCTTGCCAGTTCATGGTGCCTCTGTATTCCTTCATCACGAATTCTCCGGAATCCACCATGGCGGTTGGGATATAAAAGGTTGCGGGGAAGTGGTATTTTTTTAGAAGGGGTCGGGCTAAAGTGTATTGTCCGGTAGTGGCGTCATCAAAGGTGATGGCCACCCACTTGGCAGGGAGCACACTCCCAGATGCCCCGGCTTTCATCGCTTGCTCCAGCGAGATGACAGTAAACCCTTCCTCACTTAATAACTGGAAATCGGATTCCAGTCTTTCCGGGCTTCTGGTAAAACGGGAGGTGGGATTTAGAGCAATATCGTGGTAGCAAAGGACGTGGACGGGTTTCGGCCTGATCCGTTTTTCCAGTTTGACATTAAACAGCCCAACGGCAAGCAGAAAAAGGGTGAGGAAAATAAACAGTGTTCTAAATTTTGGACTTTGACATTCCATTTGCGGCTATTTTATTGAGCCTCTTGCAGAAATAAAGTAAGCGAACACTCTATAATCATACTGATTAACTGAGCTAAAGCAAAGGAGCAATAGTGGTGCTAATTCAGCTATTTACCTGACAACATGAAGTAGATTGCTAAAATCGTCAGTCCAGACTCTTGGTTGGCCGGATTCGGATTGCATCAACTCCCGAACAATGCCATCGTTGATGAATTCTTTATTGCTGGTCACCAACATCCAATCACTCCAAGATGTGCCAAGCTGGCTATTCTTTTTATTGACAATCCTTATGGCTTGCTTGCTGAATTCCTTAGCCAACCCTCGGATGACAGGACCCAAATCCAGGTGAATAGCGGAAATGTGAACAGCAAGTATTCCGTTGGGCTTCAAGTGAGCCCAGTAGATCTCAAAAGCCTCACGCGTAAGCAGGTGAATTGGGACAGCATCGGAATTAAAGGCGTCAAGGACGAGGATGTCAAACCCTTGAGTATGGCCTTTTGTCAGCTCCCGTTCCATGGAGACCCTGGCGTCTCCCAGTATAACCGTCTCCTCTATAGGAGAATCTTTTCTGTAAGTGAAATACTCCCTGGACAGGCGGAGGACTTCAGGATTAATTTCATAGTAACGAATGGAGTCTCCTGCTTTACCGAATACTGAAATAGTGCCTACGCCCATTCCTACCACCCCAATATTCAGCCCAATTTTACCACTGGTTTTTCGGGTAAGCCCCTCTGGATTCCGGATGGCTCCATGCTCCATAGCAATGGCGATACCACTTGTATAGCCAATATAAGAAGCCGGCATTTGACGACGTGAGGGCGCAAGAAATTGTATTCCATGCTCCAGTCGGCCGTGACGGAGAAGACGATGCCATTTTTCAGTCCCAAGGCCATATTCATGAACCCTCAAAACTCCATGAAAATTACGAACGGTGGCTATGGCCCCTTTCTCCCATTTTTGGATATGGAATCCAAGACCAGCTAGAAGAAAGAGTAAACCGGCCAATAAAAAGATGGGGATTCTTCGAAGTGGCCCATTGGCGAAGACATCGCTGTCTCTGAACAGACATATCGTAAACAGACCGTACATAACTATAAGACCCACGGGATACTCCCAATAGCCGGAAAAAAGCCATGGCGCCGCCAGTGCTACAAAGAATCCTCCCATAACTCCGCCTGCGGCTATGCAGAGATAAAAGTAAGTGAGGAATTGCGGGTCGGGTTTGAGCCGGGCCAATTCGCCGTGGCAGACCATGCAGAAAACAAATAATGATGCTGAATAGACCGTAATTTGAAAAAATATGGAGTTCGCCAAACCGGGGAGGATTACGCCACCAACGGCAGCCATGGAAATAAACATTGCAGGAGACCAAAAACGGCGGTCATACCATTTTTCTCCACCGAAGCTGATCACAAAAGAGAGCAAATAAAGGGCCAGTGGGAGTATCCAGAGAAATGGGACCGGAGCAACGTCCTGTGTAATTAGGTTGGTGGTTGCCACCAGCAGGAGACTTCCACATGCCGGCAGGGGAAAGCCAAAGAGCGTATTGTCCGGCAGTGGGGCTTGAGTATCTCTGGGATGCGCCACCGGAATCATTGATGCCACTTTGCTGAGAAAAGGCTGGCTGTTGAAGTAAACGGACAGCTAGCAAAATCGAAGTTAAGGCAAAGATGATGTATCCGCCGGACCAAACAATGGTTTGCATTTTAACGCCGATCAACGCTTCTATGGCAAAGGGATAGGTGGTCAAACCGAGGAGCGAACCCACATTGGACAGCGCATAAAACCTCATTGCTGTCCGGCTTAAAGTCCTTTAAATACAATAGGTTGCAAATTAAATGTGCCCTAAAAGTGTAATTTTGGCAAAAAAAATATGCTTATGCTGGCCTGTTTTTTTGACAGGTTTTTTGAGGGTTAAATAGTTTAAAATCCAAATAAATTCAA
>JAJDAS010000632.1 GCA_029261755.1 Nitrospinia bacterium | reverse complement strand
CCCGCTGTTCCTGCCATAACGTCAAGAAAGCTGTCCGTTGCGATCCTTTCATTAGTAATTAATTTCGTGCATAGATGGGCATCTTCCAGAAGGCTGTCTTCATCTAAGAGTGCCGCCGAGCGAACCAATGCATAGATTATTGACCCTAGGCCTACGCCTCCTCCTACCCCTATTCTCCTTGCCAAGCGAGAACCGCTTTCCCGGCTTCGGAGTTCCTCGCGGAGGGGAGCAAGTGCCGCTAATGCTAAGTTGCGATATCCTGCCCCACCAGTTACGCGCTCAAGCGCTGCTAGGAACAGAGAAACGCCGCTTGCGCCCGAATAAAAATCATAACCGATCAAATCAAGCTGAGTTCGGTACTCGCCACGCAAAGGGATGGTACCAATCCAAGTGGCACCCCCTCCCTCACAGACTGCCTCACGTTCAAGAACCACAGCGAAGTTACGCGCCTGATCCACTGCCATTTCGAGTGTAAGGCTGCCTTTGCCAGCCTCTCTTTGGGTTGTAGGTTCCCAAGGTTCCTCCTGTCCACGATTGGACTGATTTCCTATGTTTTGAAGCGCTTGAATGATTAATACGATTTGCATTTTTAAAGCCGACTCATTGAGCCTAAGCAAACGTGCGTTTGTGTGTTTGAAGCTTGATTTCTCGAAGAATTTTGTTAACGTCCTTCCTTGGGGGAGTTGAAGCCAATCGATGTCAGTGCGCGTTTTGAAAAAGGGAATATCGAGATGCATGAGAGAGTTTCGCTCGACGACAAGCACAGGCCTCAAGGGCTCCTCTTCTTTTTCCCAGTGGGAAAAACGGGAAATGAAATCGAAATGCATGCTCCAGTCCACTCCGTCACTAAGATTACTGCTTTCAAATGATCTCCTGAGTAGCAATGCATAAAGCCGTGTCGATCGTAGAACAACACGGACAGTTTGTCCCTTGAAGGCGATGAACGGACCGACAGGTCCTAACAATGC
Organism: Nitrospinia bacterium; assembly: GCA_029261755.1. Taxonomy (GTDB): domain Bacteria; phylum Nitrospinota; class Nitrospinia; order JACRGO01; family JACRGO01; genus JACRGO01. The sequence continues at coordinate 4,519 of JAJDAS010000632.1, read as the reverse complement.
GCTTCGATTTTCTACCAAAAAGCGATACATAGATTCGAATCCACCGACTATCTCCTCGCTATAGTCTGCACTGGAGAGTTGTTTTCCGTCAAGAATTGGAAGATGAGGTTTTACTTCGACGATCTCTGAAACCTTTTCCAGCTTCATCCCATCTGTATTAATTTTCTGAAACCTCCAGCATTTGAATTCGCTAAACTCCGCTTGGTTGAGACCTCCTACGCTTGCTAACCTACCGCCAGGAATTACCACCCAGTTTGGCAGGTATCCAGTTGCTAAAACGGAGTCCTGGAGACGCTTGGCTGCGATTGCAAGGGCAGATTTAGGACCACTTACAGGAAATGGATTGGGCAACCACGGGTGCATGAGGGTTTCTAAATCAACCAGTATTGGTCGATCGCCATTGGCGATGACGTTTTCGAAATGAAAGTCAGTACCCTGGAGCTGTTGAAGAAGGCACAACATCGAACCTGCACGGTGGAAGAACTGCTTGGCGTCGGCTTCATTGGTACAAGGCATCGATTCGATGTATTCTACCCATCCGTAACCCTGCTGTGGGAGCACTCTTGGCGCTAAAGTTGATTTTGGGGCCTTTTGCTTATCGAACCAGAGGATGAGGTCCCGCCAAGCAACGTCGATCCCAAGGTCCTTGGGTTTGTATACAACCTTCAGCCCGTCATCGAAGGTAAGGACGGAGACCATGCGTCCACCGTTGTGTGGGTCGGAAATACCGTAGTTGACATTGGTCACAAGACCAGGTTTCACACCAGAATTAAAAGTTTCACAGATAGCGTCGAGATCCGCATCAAGGCGATTGATTAACTCCGCAGTGGTCTCAATCCATTGATCAGTGATGGTGGCGACCAGTCGTGCGAGAACGGGCCGATTTAGAAAATAATCTCTAAGCCCGCCGGCACGTAACTCGGCAATGTAAGCGTTGTAGGCGTTACGAGTGTTTGAATTCCCAAAAGTTGGCAAGGCAAGGACCATCACCATTGGTTGCTGAATCATTTGGGATATCGAGAATCCCTCATATAGCGTAGGCGCGCATAATTCACTCAACCGTCGCAGCAGGCCACGCTGTACCGCACCGTGCGCGGTTTCTGAAAACAACGTAGAGGATGCCTTGGTAATATCCCGACTTTCCCGCGCCTTTACTATCAATGATATGAATATATCCTCGAACGGCAAGAGTTGCTCTGGATTGATAAATGGGGACATATCGACAACTGAGGCAGATCGCATGGCGACAATCACCCAGTCAAACGTTTCCACCCAATCTGGTGGCGGTCTATTTTCGGCCAATTTCACGTCGCCAAGCAGGCGTTTGATTTTATCAACTTCTAGACCGTCCCAAGCAAGGCGCTTCCGAAAAAGCTCTTCATCACCATCCGTTGCAGACTTGCACCACGCCTTAAAACGTTTTTCCGCCTTCTCTGTCGAAACCGGCGTATTTTGGACAATATATCCACCAGCCAAACGCTCATCGATTGTACTGGCCCGTGCAGCGAGATCCCGCAACTCTTCCCATGTGAACAAGTCCGTTATGTTTTTTTGCACAATTTTTACAATCCTAGCGTGAATTTACGAATTAGCTACTTTTAGCAGAACCCCGAAAGCATAAATGCATTAATACCAATAAGTTACGTAATGCTGACATCCTCCCTAACGGCATTTCAGTATTAAATGGGTCGCGCCTTGACAGGTTATTTCTCAATATTCATAGTCTTTTTCAATGATCTCCTTCTTTAGGCCATATTGAACTGCCCTTTGCGCCTGCCTGCGGCAAGCAGGGACCGGCGCAGGGTAACCGCTAAGCACCAGGCCAGGCTACCCGATTATGCATCCCTAAAAATTCACTGCCATATCCCTGCTTTCCATGCCTCTACACTAGATACTGTCGTTAAATCCTGAATAATGTTGCGAAACAGTCAGGCTTGCAATTATGCAATTTTGAATCAAAAAAAGTCTTCTTATTGCATAATTGCAAGCCTGTTGCTTTTCGTTTAGCCTTGCGGCTTCTGGAACTTTCCAATAAGCAAAATTGTCAAAGAAGTATATACGTAATATTAACCAAAGGACGAAACTTCTAAAGGGGGTGAAACAACAAAATGTCCTTATTTTCAACTTCAATCAAAATACAGGGAGGACCTTCAAAATGGTTTTTAAATCATTACCTCTCCCATCATGGAGTCCATAATGGACCCCCTGAAACGTTTTTTCAAGGTTTTTGTAAGTATTTTCCTGGAAATATGGCCGGCTTCAGCAATTCTTCCAATAATTCGAGCATTTACCGTTGCGGTCATAGCAACATTGGTAATTCATGGGTTTGATTTCCTTATTAACACATTCAACGATCCCTCATCATGGTTTTTGAGAGCTTTCAAATTTATAAAAAATATTTCCTTTTTGGGAACATTTATAGCTGTATCAATAAAAGAGCTAAAAGACATTTTCGTGACTGAATGAGACGAAACAATTAATTTTTTTGGAAGCTCCAAGGATTTTGGAGCTTTTTTATTATGATTATGCACATTAGATGGATAACTTCAGTAATAATCTGGATACTTACCTCTTGCATTTATCCAGTAACTATTAAATTGGGATTCTCACATGAGGTATTCAAAATCACCTCATTTGCTGTTGGAACATTTCTAATCTTCCTTGTTTTGGATAAAGTAGAGCCTATTATTTATTCGAAATATAAAGCTTGAATTAAGAACTAATAAAATATATAGTAATGTAATCCAGGATGACCACACTATCAACTAGTGTGGGATTTTTTATTATTTTGCTTTTTATGTGCTAAAGATAAAGATAGCAAACTCAATGTTTAGGGGCTGTAAAAAAATAACTTCGTATTTTGGGTCAACTATATTAAGCGCAAATTGTATAGTTCCATTCTGGTAATTCCTCATGCCTTTCAACTCTGATCTCATTCATTTGTTCATCGGTTATTTTTATTCCCGTTTCGTAATTTTTGTTGTTTAGGTGGGCATCCACTTTCAATCCTGATTGGGTGGTTGTATTTCGAATGAAATTTAACATTATATCACAGGAACGAAGTGGCACTCCTGCCCAATTGATGCTGATAAAGCTGAAAAGGCGATGTTCAATCGCACCAAAATGGAGTCGCGCCTTGATTAGTGATTTTTCCATATTCATAATCTTTTTCAATGATCTCCTTCTTTAGCAAAGTCAACAAAAAAGCTATGGTGAGTTTTCATAAATTCCTTCACTTGCCTTTGAAGCATTAGCGCCTTTGCGTGAAATTATTTTTTTTGACTTTAACTCCTCTATTTCGAGGCTGAACGGGATTTCAACTTTATCTTCGAGGTATCTATTTTCGATATTTCCGCATGAATTAATGCAGAGGCTATTTGGCTTGAACTTACGTTAATCCCCTCCTTTTCCTTGTAATAACCTGCAATAGCTTTAAGTTTTTCCCAGTCTTCATCAAAGAATGATATTTTATTTCGTACTTTTCTGGTTCCTTTTAACTTAGGCCGCCCTCCCGTGGAATATAACCGGTCCACAAGAAATCGCCGCAATGAGAACAAAGAAATTGGCCCCCGTTTTGTATCTATCTGAATTCCGGTATCCTCAGCGGACAAAGCTTTAGCAACCAGTTTAGAATTAATGGGTCTCTGGGTGGGTCCACTTTCTTTAATTATCTTTTTCATTTTTTTCACCTCTTTTCGGGGCTTTATTGCGGATCGTATTCTCGAATCCTATAAAACTTACCATCAAACTCTAATACTACTTCACCTTGTTTTGTTTCCCGGCCAAATCTATGTAAAAATTCTCTCAGGAAACCCACATTTGCTTCAAACCTATCCGGGTCAATGTATGTATATACTATCGTCGTTTTTTCCCAAATAATCTTTTTGTTCTCAGGATTCAACCATGTGCCATCCGCCGGTGGCATGGCGGTTGAACCTCCTCCAAAACTCGTGAGTACCTTTTGCGCCTCTTTTATCCACCGGTTAAGGTTCTTTATTTGTCTCCCATTTTTATCTTTATTGGGGATATATAGAGTTAACTGCTGTATGGAAGGCTCGTCTTTAGCTCCTAAAATATTTGCTAAAACGACCTCTAAAGTTTCATCTGCCATATCGCTCCCTCTTATTTTAAATCTATTACTTTTGGGGCCATAAGTCAAGGAAAGGACTCTTGGGATCGAATCAGGGTTTCCAGGTCGACCAGAGTTGGTTGGTCTCTACCGGTAAAGAAAACCCTGTCCTTTGGGATGGGGGAATTGAGTCGCGTTTTGATCAGTGATATCTCAATATTCATAATCTTTTTCAGTGATCACCTTCTTTAGGCCATATTGAACTGCCCTTTGCGCCTGCCTGCGGCAGGCAGGGACCGGCATGCAGATCGGTTGTGGGGACTGGGAGATAAAAATTCCCGGCTACTCTATTAGATTTTTTTAAAATAGGCAAATATCCTTGAAATGTTTTAGCATCTAATTTAGAGCGGCCAAAGAAATTTTCAAACAAATCATTTTCCGGTATTGATT
>JAJDAS010000631.1 GCA_029261755.1 Nitrospinia bacterium | reverse complement strand
ATCCATAAGGTCTCCGAGGGTTCCTCATCCGAGACGTGCTTCCCCATCAAGATCGTCCAGGGCCATGTGGAACAACTCATGGAAAAGGGCGTAGATTACATCTTCCTGCCCAGCATCATCAGCGGGGCCTTCAATAAAGGGATGAAGAAGGGCCAGGTATGCCCCTATGTCCAGGCTTCCCCCTACCTGGTGAATGCCGCCCTGGAGCTGGAAAAACACTCCATCAAGCTCTTGAAACCGGTCTTCCACTTTGCCGAACCACAAAAGACGGTCTTGAAAGAAATCCAGGCCTTTGGAAAACAGATCGGTAAGAAAAAAGGAGAGGTGCAAGAAGCCTACCAGTTTGCGCAAAATGTGCAGCAATACTTTTACAGCAAGCTCCAGAACAGGGGCCAGGAAGTGATCTCCCAACTGAAACCGGGTGAGAAAGCCATGGTCATCGTAAGCAGACCCTATAACGGCTGCGATCCGGGGATCAACATGGACGTGCCCCAGAAATTCCGCGAGTTGGGCGCTGTGGCCATCCCCATGGATTTTCTACCCTTGGAAAAGGTGGATATCTCGGATGATTGGGAAGATATGTACTGGCGGTATGGACAGAGGATTTTAAGCGCTGCCCGATACATCCAGGAGCACAAGGAACTGTTCGCAGTCTTCCTTACTAATTTCGGGTGTGGTCCCGATTCCTTCATCCAGACCTTTTTCAAAAAGGAGATGGGAGCCGAGGCGTACCTGCAACTGGAAATGGACGAGCACAACGCGGACGCCGGGATGATCACCCGCTGCGAGGCGTTTCTGGACAGCCTGGAAAACTATCAACCGGCATCGCCTTCGGAATCCCCAAAGACGGCAGAGGCGCCTAAACACAAGGGAAACGGGAAGGCGAGGCGCACCATCTACATCCCTTATATGTCCGACGCCACCTTCGCCATCGCGGCGGCCTTTCAGGCCCATGGGATAAAATCCGAGATGCTTCCCATCTCCACCTGGGAATCGGTGGAAATCGCCAAAAAATATACATCGGGCAAGGAATGCTATCCAACAATTTTGACCCTGGGCGATTTCATCAAAAAGGCGACGGAGAGCGATTTCATCCCGGAGAACTCCGCTTTCTTCATGCCCTCCACCGATGGTCCTTGCCGATTCGGCCTATACAATAAGTTACACGACCAGATATTGAAGGATCTCGGTAAGGAAGGAGTGGCCTTTGTATCTCCCAATCAGGGCAATTCCGAGGGATTTTACGGAGAACTGAATCTCTTCCCCTCCGGCTTTTTCCGCACGGCTTGGCAGGGAATCGTGGCCCACGAACTGCTGGAAAAACTCATGCTCCAGACCCGGCCTTACGAGGTGAACAAAGGAGAGACCGACAAATTTTACAATGAATATCTGGAAAAACTTTTTCATGGCATTATCAATAATAAAATCAACGAGACCCTGAAAGAGGCCCTCCATGCTTTTAACAAAATCAAATTGGAAGGCCAGGGAACCAGGCCGGTGGTTGGGATTATCGGGGAAATCTATATCCGCTCCAACCGCTTCGGCAACACCAATGTGATCAGAGAAATCGAGGAGCTTGGCGGAGAGGTTTGGATGTCTTGCAGCCAGGAATGGATTATGTTCGTGAACCACGAGATAAAAGTTGACAGTTTGAGCAAAAAAGATTATAAAGGATTCGCCGAGGCTTTCATCAAGGGGATGGTACAGCACTCCGATATGAAAAAAATGGCGCGTCTCTTCAAGGGCAAAATCAAAAACCTTCACGAGCCCAAGACCAAAGATTTGATCAATCTGAGCGCCCCGTATCTGCACGAGAGCTTTGGCACAGAGGCCTTGTTGAGCGTGGGCAAATCAGTAGATTTCTCCAACAGCGGGGCATCCGGCATTGTGAACCTGATGCCCTTTACTTGCATGCCGGGAACAATTACGGCATCATTGCTGAAGAAGGTGCGAGAGGACAACGACAACCTCCCTTACATTTCGCTGGTTTTCGATGGAACGGAGGATACTAATATTCGGAACAGGCTGGAAGCCTTCATGCATCAAGTGAAGGATTACCGGCAGCCCGTTGTGCAGTAAAAATACTTTTATTTTTTTCTCTATTTGTGATAAGTTTTTTAAGAATTGAAAGGAGGTGACTGGTTTTGGCTTTAATTATTACTGACGAGTGCGTAAATTGCGGTGTCTGTGAGCCGGAATGTCCCAACGAAGCTATTTCCGATGGTGAAGACAAATATAACATTGAGTGGGAAAAGTGTACGGAATGCGTGGGCCACCACGAAGAAGCCCAATGCGTAGAAGTTTGCCCGGTTGATTGCATCGAGAAGGACCCTGACCATGATGAGTCCAAAGATGATCTCCTTGCCAAGAAAGATAAGCTGAGCGGTTAATTCTACAAATGCCTTATTCCCTTCCGTTTGCCTGCCCTTGCAGAAAGACGGAAGGGATTTTTTTTTGTCCAGTGTACTCAAACCACCTTGACAGTCAACTCCAACCTCTCTTTTCTTAATGTGTCTTGAATAGTTAATTGAACCCAGAAGGCCGCCGGCTCTCCAAATTTTTGACTTCTTGCTTTCCCTCTGGTATGTTTTTTCTGTCTTTCTAAATAGATAATCCGGTCTTTTTAACTCTTCCAAAAGGGGAAGAAAATGATCGAAACGCTTCAGCAAATCCCCGGCCCTACCTTCCTCCTCTACTTCGCGATTCTCGCCGTTGTTTGTATTGTAGTGGGCCGGTTATGGATCGAATCAGACGGCTCCACCCTACACATCCTCCCAAGGCTTACGCAGTTTGATCCGCTTACCCTCGCCATGCTGAGGGGAGGGGTGAATGCGGTGATCCAAACAGCCCTTTTCAGCCTTCAGAACAAGGGCCTCATCAAAGTGGAAGGGTCGGGAAAGACGGCAAGAGTCCAATGCGTCGAGTCCAATGAAAAGCCATCCGGCTCCATTGAAAAAAAGATCTATAGTGACAAAACCTCCAGAAAACCACGTGATATTTTTCAGGAAGAAGGACTGAAGAGCCATGTAGAGAAATATTTTGTTCCCATTTTCAAGGATCTGGAAAGAAAGCGCTTGATCCGAGACGAGGATGGAATAAAAGGCGTTTGGAGAATTGCCATAACCATGCTCCTTCTGGTGGGGAGCGTGGGAGGGACCAAGCTGTATCTCGGATGGGTCAACGACCGACCTATTTTCTTCTTGATTGTCCTTTTGCTTGTGGCCCTCTATTTTATTTTTTCCAAGCTCACACCCAAAAAACCCGATCTTACAAGCTTAGGCAAACGCTATTTCCAAGAGGTGGAGAAACATTTTGAATGGTTGAAAGATGATGTAGGCTCCAACAGGACGCCTGAAGGAATCGACCCGGCCATGGCCGTGGCCATCTTTGGAATTGCCATTCTGGCGGATTCCGAACTGTATGGCTCTTATGCCAATGCCTTCCAATACAGTGGCGGCAGGGGAGGATGCGGAGGATGCAGTGGATGCAGCAGTGGATGCAGCAGTGGTTGTAGTAGCGGCTGTAGCAGTGGTTGCGGAGGAGGATGTGGAGGGTGTGGATAGAAGTAAGGATGAAAACCGTAACGTTGAACATCGAACGTCCAACACCGAACATCGAAGAAGGTAGATTTTTTTTAAAGGGTGTTGGAGCATCTTGGGGAGTTACGTTTCCTGTCGGGAGAGGAACTTGGCAATGAAGTGAATGCCGATGGAACTAATCAAACCAATCCCTTCCTTCTTCGATGTTCGATGTTGGACGTTCGATGTTCGACGTTAAAGGTTTTTTTTACCCACCGGAGGCATTTAGTTCTTCCATGGCCTTAGTTCAAGCTTCAATGCTAAAATACCACTTTCTTTCTCCAGCACCGTCTAATTAAATAAATCCATTAGCTTCCCCATTCCAACTCATGTCCCTACTGTACCTACGTTCCTGCATTTTCATTTTCTGCCTTTGCACGTTCTTCCTTTCCGGCTCGTACAAGGTGGTTCTTGCCGCCAACCCCAATAAAAGCCAGGAGAGAATCGAAGCGGAAAAAGCGGAACTGAAAAAATTGAAAAACGCCATTTTCCAGGAAAGACAAAAAATCTCCACGCTGGAAAAGGATGAAAAATCCGTTCTGCAGAAAATCCAGGGAATTTCCCGCAATTTGAAGCTGAAAAAAAAGGCATTTAAGGCATGCGACATGGAATTAGCGCTTAGCCAAAAAAAAATGCAAAAGAATGAAGTAAAATTGAGAAATCTTACCGGGGTGGCGGAAAACCAAAAAGAGGTTTTAAGAGACAGGGTGCGAGCCCTCTATAAAGAAGGGAATTTTTCCTACCTGAAAGTGATTTTTTCTTCCGGGAGCTTCTCCGGACTTGCCCGCCGTATAACTTATATGAACGCCGTCGCCGAGGCCGATAACAAACTGTTTCAAAAGGTACTCAGCGATAAAAATAAAGTGGAAGAAACCAAAAAAGAGCTGGCCGACAACCACCAAAAACTTGCCGCTTTGAAAAAGGACCTCCTGGAAAAGAGAAAAAGTTTCCTGGAGGGGAAGGAAGAAAAAAAGCGGTTTATGAAAAAAATTAAAAAGGAAAAATCGCTATACCAAAAATCGATAAAAGAGAAGGAGACGGCCTCCCAATCGATTCTAAGCTTGATTCAAAAACTGGAGGGGAAAGAAGCTGCAAAGGCTTCTTTTGGGAAATTTGACGGCATCGACCCCAATCTTCCGTGGCCGGTTAAGGGCAAGATCATTTCCAAGTATGGAAAGTCGGTGAATGCCAAATACAAGACAACGACCTTCCACCATGGAGTGGTAATCAAGGCCAGGTTTTTGG
>JAJDAS010000630.1 GCA_029261755.1 Nitrospinia bacterium | reverse complement strand
GTGCTATAAGAACCATATGCGCGAATATATAACTGTATGGCTCACCGGAAACCTTTATGCCGCTTATCCCAAGCCCGAGTATTACTATTAAGGTAATAAGAGCCGGAAGCCATAGTGTAATTTCCTTATTTACATATCGTTTTAAAATAAACCCAGGGCCGATCACTGCCACGTATATCATGAGGGCTGTAAGCACTAGAGAAAGTACGGAATCAGCAAATATAGCAATTGTCGTACAGGCCAAAAAAACCAGAATAGCGGCAATAAGTCGACGTTGTTGAAGGCCTGTTTCTGGAGATAATCTCGTCCCAAAATCTTCCGAAACAGTTGAGACTAAATTGAACGTGAATGAATCAAGGGTCGACATCACTGCTGCAAGAATCACTATCGCTGTCACGCTTCCGGCCAGTCCAAGTTGGGAGGTGAAGAAAAAAGGTAATATTGACTCAGGATCACTAACTTCTAGTCCGTATTCGGACGAATAGAAACCCAACGATACTGCTAGGGATACTATTCCTGCGTAGATTAGCACTCCAGCAAATACCCCTTTTTTTGCAGTGACAGAATCATTAGCACTCCTGATTCTTATCCATACATCTTGTGATAGGGGCACGAACACAAACGACAAACTCAATAGCAATATGGTACGCAGATCTAGTGGTGTTCTTGGAATTGGCTGTAACGTGGACGCATTAGCACTAAGTGAAATCAATCCGTATGCTGCTGGCAGGACAAAAAGAAAAATAACAACAATGAACTGGACGACATCGGTTCGAGTAACTGCACCAATTCCACCCATGTATATATAGCCGATAATAAAGGCGAATAAAGAAATGGCAAATGCAAACGCCATTTGATCGCCCACAAATGGTATAAATATTTTTTGAAGTGCAACAACTTGTGCGGAGGCTAGCAACACATAGACGAACAGGCTGCATGAAGCATAAACCAATGTTCTTATAGAATTGCCACCGGCCAGAAATGCAGATGTGCCTTGAGCCACACTGGGAATTGGAAAAATTGTAACTAAAATAATTACCCCTATACCCCCAAGAAGAACCGCAACTGGATCGACCAATCCAATCCAGCCATTAGCGTATCCGATACCTGCCATAGCGATTGTAGCTGCGCCACCAATGAAACTCATACTCAGGCCAGCAGCAATTCGGAATGTCGAAAGTTTTGTATTTATCGGATCTTCCGATTTTCGCTTTCCAAAGAAGCCATAGACTACAAAAGCGATGGCGGCGGATAGCAATACGATTAATTCAGTATTCATATGTATTCACTCTTTGAATGTAATGTTCTTTGTTCCATCAGCTTACGGAAAAAGTCTTATTTGGACATAACGACCGGCATAACCAGCGCGGTGCTGGCGTTGCCCTAATGTAAACCCTGTAGCATATAAAGCATTGCCCGATTGCGGACAGTTAAACCGCGTCTGCGTTGATGCCATGGTTATATTTTTTATTTTAATTTTGCCTGGGCCGTATTGCCATACGACCCAGGACTTTTTAGAGCTTGGTTATGATGTACACAACCAGAGTGATAATGGAGACTACACCAAATTTAAGCTCTATACTTAGACTTAATTTCATTGAAAAATCCTTTGAAATAAGCCTGAGCGCCCAGGCGTTAATGAAGATCGCCTAGATATTATTGAGCCATGCCTGGCTCTATCTCCTCCGTTGCGGCCACAACGGAATCGAGACGGACGGGGTCAGAGAGAAGATTGCCCTGTTTACCTGCATCCCGCAGGTAATGGGTTCTTCACACCTTCCGCCCTTTAGCCGGAGTCACCTACTCCGACACAGGCCCTGGTGGGGGCCTATCCAAGAGTAGTGCCGAACTTGGCAGCTCCTGGAATGCTTTAATGTTTTTAATATAACTAGTTATTCAACAGTTTTCTTGATAACTACGTCAAATTTCCAGAAAAGTCTAATTTGGGTTCAAAAAACGCTCAAAAAACCGTTAAACTAACTTGATAACAACACAAAAGTCGTATTATCAAGAAACTCGATAAGTAAATTAGCACGTGCACTCGGTGCCAGGGTCAATGAGTTGCGTACTTAGGGACTGTCAGGTTCAACGTTCAGGGTTCACGGTTCAGGGTTGGTAGCTTTGGACCGTTTGGTTTCCCAAGCCGGCTCCATAGTGGCGCACCCCTGTGGAGCCTCAATGCTGAATTTTGGCCCCACAGCCCTGACGGGACTATGGAGCCGGCAAGTGCTTAACCTCGAACCTGAGTAGTCAGAAGTAATCAAAAAACAAGGCTCAACCCAATTACAACAGCTGGATAGTGTGGCAGACTGTCTCGTAGCCAGTGTCCTTAAAGACGGCTTAAGAGGTTAAGATAACTGAAATATTCCTTTCTGTCAACAAAAAATTGACAAAAGGGCCAATTATCCTTTTCTGATGAAGTCTTGGCTCTCACCAAACCTGGCTTTGAGAAGCTGGTTTATCGCTGTGGATGCTGATATGAAGACTGGCAAAATGAGGATCGAAGCTGGACCGCCATTCGCCAAGAGGAGAGTAAGGTTAAGGCTTAAATTCAGAGGTAGGGTAAGAAAAACCTCATAAACCATTTTCACCTTAGGAAGGCAGGAAATGCAGGAAGATTCTTTTCTTTTTCTGTGGATTTCTGTGAAGATCTATGGCTAATTAAGGCTTCTTAGGCATTAACAACTTTATTGTTTTCAACATGTTACGCGACATAGACAACACCTTGTTTATTTGAAAGTTCTAAATGCCTTGATCGGGAAAAGAGGCCGTGCGGGGCTATTGAGGAGAGTATAAAATTATTTATTTTGCTGAACAATGGCGTGGATTGTTTCCAAGATGGTTTTCCCTTCAAGCGGTTTTAATAAATAAGAACAGTGGTTCGCTTTGCAAAAGTTGCTGATATCCGAATCCATGGCCCCGGTTAAAAAAACGAATTTTTTCAATTGTTCAGGACTATTGTCTTTAATCCATTGGGCCAGTTTCAAGCCACTATAATCAGGCATCCTGGCATCGGATAAAATGATATCCACCTCTTCTTTTTCCAAAAGCTTCTGACCTTCCAGACCATTGGCAGCCAATAGTACCTTTAAGTCCTTCATCGTCAACAATCTTTCCAGCCAATTGCGAATCACTTCTTCATCATCCACAACCAAAACCTTGGTATTAACCTGCAGGGTGGAAGTCGTTTTCTCTTCCTTTTTTTCCTTTACCGTTCCAGCAGTGATGGGCAGGTGAATGATAAACCTAACACCGATATTGTCGATATTCTCTGCTTTGATCTTTCCGCCATGGTCCTTAACAATCCCGCATGAGACATAGAGTCCCAGACCGGTCCCTTCACCAATTCCTTTCGTCGTATAAAAAGGGTTAAATATTTCATCAATCTTATCGTGCGGTATGGGAGGCCCATCATTTTCAATGGCAACAATTACTTCGTTTCCCATACTCCTGCTACTCACCCTGATCTCTCCAGACACCTTGGCCTGGACCATGGACTGGTAAGCATTCATCAGGATATTCAGAAAGACCTGTTGAAGCTGATTGCTCTCCGCCAATACCGACCGGAGGTTTTCTCCAAAATCCCTTACAATCTCAATGTTTCCCGTACGGAAATGATATTCCTGAAGACTTAAGGTGTTTTCCAGAATTTGGTTGATTTCCACAACCGTTTTCCCCATTTTTTGTTCCCGGGAAAACTTCAACAAGTTTTTGACAATTTTCGCGGCACGTTCGGATTGGGTTATGATTTTCTCCAAATCTTCCCTGGCCTCTTCGGGGAGGTTTGGCAGGTCCAATAAGTTTTCCGAGTAACCCAATACACCGGTGAGGGGATTGTTCAGCTCATGCGCCACACCCGACACAAAGGTCCCGATGGAAGAAAGTTTTTCCGCCTGTATCAGTTGGTGTTGCAACTGCTTTTGCTCGGTTACATCCCGGAATATTCCCTGGATTTTTTTCCTACCCTTGATGGTTGTGATGCTCGACCGTATATCCACGGGAATTTTACTGCCATTTTTATGAACGATAAAGATATCTTCCGAAATGGATTTTTCCGCATGCAAATGGGCCTTAAAAAGCTTGCTATAGTGAGCGGCCATATCCTTCGGATGAAGCTGAGTTTGATGCATGCCGATTATTTCATCTTTTTCCCTGCCGATAAGTTCTTCGGCCTTTTGATTGACATCCTCCAATATTCCTGTTTCCGCATCGGCTACAAATATGGCGTCACTTGCAGTTTCAATCAGAGTTCTATATTTTTTTTCACTTTCCTGCCACGCATTTTCTATCTGCTTCCGTTCAGTAATATCCTGGAAGATACCTTGCATTTGCAAGGGATTTCCTTTTTCGTCAAACTTCACTTCTCCTTCCACATATACCGTGCGTTCCTTTCCCTCTTTTGAAATGATCCTGCAATCCAGCCTGTAAGGTTTTTTTTCATTGAGGGCTTCGTCAACGGATTTATTCAGAAACTCTCTATCCTCCGGGTGGACCATATCGAGAAATAGCTCATAAGAAGGCGTGATCTGTTTTGGGGCAAACCCAAGGATTCGGTAGACTTCATCCGTCCATACAAGCTCACCCGTAACTGGACTCCAATCCCAGTAACCGGTGTGGCCCATTTTCTCGGCTTTTTTCAAACGGTTTTCGCTGGATCTCAATGCTTCTTCTATCCTCTTTCGCTCGGCGATATTTACTCCCATTCCTACCAGGCAAGGCTTTTGTTCCCAAATGACACGAGAACCGGTGAAAAAATAGGGTATTTTGGCGCCACTCTTTGTTTTTATATTCGCCTCTACGCTGGAATATCCCTTTTCAAAAACCTCCTGGATCGCCTTTCCGGCAATTTGTTTTTCGTCCTCATCAAAAAAATCCAGCGGACTCATCCAGAAGATCTCCTTTTTGGAGTACCCCGTTACTTCCTCTATTCTATCGTTCCATCTAAGCATCGCTCCCTGGTCGTCAATCAGGTAGAAAATACCCGGCAAACTGTTCAAGGCTTTATCGGAAAGAGTCTTTTCATTCAGCAACGCCTCATGAACAGATTTATCAATGGCGTTTGACGGAGGTTCATCGTGTGAAAGCTTTTGACGCAAATCTTTCAGTTCTGCAATGAGTTGTTCCTTGGTTTTATCTTCGTCTTTCATTTTTTATTTGAATAAATGGTTAAATGGACTATATTTCGTGTTACTGCCATTCTTAATCTTTACGGCTTCAGTTTTGATATTTCCTCAAGCCTGGATAGGCTTTTTTGCAGAGCAACGGAAGACCAAGATTGGCCACTACTTGCATCCCTTTTCAACAAGCTACTGTTCTTTAAATTTCCTTGATATATTTTTTCAATCACTCCCTTAAAATAGTTTTCACTTTCGCGGAATCTACCCATTTTAAATAACAGTTGAGCAATGCCATAACTAGCTTGTACTTTGTCGAAAGCTATACTGGCTTCACTTGTCAGTCGTTCAGAACTCAGTGCCATTTTATATTCTTTAACCGCACCTTCAAAGATTCCTTTCGATTCGAAATATTTTGCCATGTTTACATGGCCTAAACTTGTCCAGGGTGCTTCACCGCCTGTTATAAAAAAAATATTTTTAAATAGATAGGAACCTTCTTCTGTCTCATAGAGGTAAAAAGCAACCGCCTTAGTGGCCACCCCGATCCTTTTCCAAGGAAAGACATCTTTAAATTGGTAAGAAAAAAGTTCATCGTTGAATCGGTTTAGGTCAGCGATATATTTATCCGTTGGCTGGAAGGTTTTGCCCAAAATTTTTAATTGAGGCATGCTACAAACCATATATTTTGTTTTCATAGAGTGATTGGGAATCTCTTGAGCTGTATACCCTGAATAGACTTTTCTGTATAACTCAAGATTTAATGATTGGACTTTTCGATTAGCCAGTAAAGGATTTTCCGGGTAAACAACCCCGGGTATGATCATCACTTCATGAATTTTTTTCTGATTTAAAAAATCCTCCAAGTGGCCATATTTTGCTTCGACGGTTACATAAGACCACGCTACCATTACCGATCCGAATACTGCCAAAAGGATTGCCGGAATGAACACCTTTCTGATTTTTATTATCGCATTCAGGAAAAACCCACTGACCAAAGCCACAGGGATTACAGCCGGAGTAAAATTTCTTCGGGCGAAAAAAAGCCTAGGATTGAATGTCCAATAGATAAAGGCCAATACAAGAATATTTGCAAAAATGGTTTGCTCAAGTGACAGTTTTTTTTTGAAAAACGACCAGTTGATAAAAAAAAGTCCGCTTATCATAAGAAAAAAATTGAAGAAACCGGTTTCCCGCATTAATATCCTTATGTAATAATCGTAACCCAAATTTTCCCCGTACTCCCATTTTTTCCAAATTTTGCTCCCTCCTACAGCATAAGTAAGGATATCATTATAATAGGAGCCAAATGCTAAAAAGCTATCTCTGGTAGCGTTGATACCCAAAATAGACCCCAGGGAATTTTCTGTTGATACGTCTCGCAATATAAACTCGAAAATAGAAAGTGGTAGAAAAAATAAAAGGAAAAAGATCAACCAGCAAGGGAGATAGTGATAAATTAAAGCAGACCAGTAAGATTGCTTTTCCGAACAGGCAGCAAAGCGGAAAAAATCAAAGACCAGAAGACAGATACAGCACCCTGCGAATCCTGGGTGGAGCGTAAACATGACGCCATTTAGTAATCCCAGAAGGGCGTAAAGCTGTATAATCGTTGATCTTTTTTTTGCCGTAAGTATAAAAGAATAAAGGAGTAAAGCCACTGCAAATAAGAGAATCCCTGGGGAATAAGCCATCCCCATCCTGGATATCCAGACGTGGTAAGGCATAATCGCCAAAATGAAAGCGGAAAAAAGGCCTGTTTGCGAATCATGGAATCTTTTTCCCACGAAGAAAACAACCAAAACGGCCAAAACACCCGACCAAGCTGAAGTAAAGAGAATGGTATCAGAAGTGTAGCCAAATATTTTCCCTATGAAGAAAAGAAGAAAGAGGTAGCCTGGTTTGACATAGCAATAAACAAGTTCATTCTCAAATAGTAAAGAATAAGGAGGACGGTTGTAGACCATTTCAATCCCTTCCAGACCTCTTTCTCTTAAATGTAAGAACCGGAAAATGGCGGCAAAAGCAATGATCAAGCCTAGGAAAATATAGTGGAGGGAAGTCTTGCTTTCAGCTTTATAACTGCATTGATTTTTCATATTATTAGCTGCAAGAATTATTTTAGTGAAACATACAAGGGGAAATGTTCTGAACTGTGAGCCAACATCTTTTTTTTGACAAGTTGAAAATACAAATTATTTGACCTCAAAAATCCTTTCAGGGTGAACTCCCTGGCTCTCCAGTTGCTTTCTCATCTCAGTTCTGTAAGTAAGAGATGCCAGAAGAATGGAGTAGTCTCCTTCGGGCTTGAATGGCTTTTCTACTATTGCACTGTTTTACAGTTCCCTTAAAATAGTTATCAAAATACTTCGAGGGTGGGGTTAATGAGTACAACTTTCATGGCATTATGTTACCTGTAACTTCACTTGTTTTTCATTCGCATAATGCCCCTCTTCCAAGACATACATTTTTTTTGGAGCCATTACCTACTTTGTCCAACTTTCTTATGAAAGCTTAGTGACAGGAAAAGTCAACTGAACCTGTGTTCCCTGGCCTTTGCCTTCACTGGTTATTATTAATTTGCCTTTGTGATAATCAATAATCATTCTGGCAATGGTGAGCCCCAGCCCGATCCCTCCAGCCTTAAACTTATACTGTCCACCCGCGTATAGAAGGATATTTTCCGCAGAAAAATAAGGCTCGAAGATATTTTGCAACTCTTCTTTAGGGACACCAACTCCTTCATCTACAATCTTAATGCCCGCCGACTCCCCTTCCTTGTAAGCCTTGACAAAAATACTCTTCCCATCCGGCGTAAACTTAACGGCATTGGAAAGCAAATTAGCGAAAGCTATTTCCAACATTTTTTGGTCTCCAAGGATCATGGTATCCACGGGCATTCCCTCTATATCCTCGTGTAACACTACTTTCCTTCCCTCCTTTTTTATAGTCATACGCGTGGTCTCTATTGCAGATTTAAGGTTTTGGTATAGATAAATATTGCTGAAGCTTTTTTCCTGTTGGGTCAGGCTTAGTTTTGTAAGCAGATCCGTCTCGAAAAGAATATGGTCCAAACTGCAACGGACCTCTGCCAGGATGGAACAAAATTTCTCCAAATTTTTTGGAGCGTTTTCGTGGTCTTTAATATCTCCAAGTAAATGTTCCATGAGCTGAATTTTGTGAATAGGAGTTCGGAGTTCATGGGAAGTCACATTGGTAAAATATTCTCTGGCTCTTGCAAGCATCATTTCACTGGTGACATCTCGCTTCACTGCGACAAAACTAATGGGTTCCCCGCTGGCGTTGATTATGGGGGTAATGGTGGTCTCGTCGTCGTACATGGAACCGTCCTTCTTTTTATTGATGAAGGTCCCCTTCCATATTTTGCCTTGATTGATGGTGTCCCATAAATCTTTGTAATACGCCTGGTCGTGTTTTCCACTTTTCAATATGCTGGTTTTTTTCCCGATTGTTTCTTCCCTGGTGTATCCCGTAATGGTTTCCATTGCAGGGTTCACGTACTGGATCGTACCATCCAGGTCGGTAATAATCACAGCTTCCACCGCTTGTTCAATAGCTGCGGCAAGCCGTGCACGCTCCTTTTCAACTGCTTGCCTTTTGACGGTCTGGCGCTGGAGGTTGATTGACCCAATGGCCAATCCGATAATACCGAACATCCAGATGGCTCCATGGGAATAGACCTGAACAAGGATCTCTTTCCTTTCCTCAGCCAAGGCGTTCTTCATAGGAAGGGAGATGCTTATGCCGCCACGGACATCGCCGATTTCATATCCCTGGTGGCTGTGGCATTTCAGACACGACGGCTTGATAAAAAGCGGTTCCATCAGCCTTAAATACGGTTTGTCTCCAATATGGGTAAACTCCATGGTTTGCCGAACTCCTTTTTCAAAGCTTTCCAACGCCTTTCTTTCCCAGTCATCCGGTTCATTATCCGGGTTGAGAAGCTTCAGGCTGGTCAAGTGGCCCGTGATACCATACTCCTTGGAAAAATCGGCCGTGAGCTGTCTAAGCAAGTAGGCGGGATTCATCAGCGTATAATGCTTGCCACGAGGGGTGGTAATGTCCCGTTCTTCCACGCGTCCCTCAAGATAGGGGTTTGCGGGTGTACGTTCGGTTTCGGGAACATAAACTCCTCCATGGGAGTTCGCCCACAATCGGATCGCTTGGTCTTTATGGAAATGAGTCTTGGCTTCCTTTATTGCAAGCTCTTTTGTAAATTCCTGCCGGGTTTTCACATCCACATAAAGCGACCCCAAAACAATGGCGGTCCATAGGAAGCCCACCGTCAGTCCAAGCTTTTTAATACCAAAGGAAAACATGGGAAAGAGTTCTTTATTTTCTGTCATAGTTTGTCCATTCTACAGTCCCAATCGAGGATTTGAAATTCTTTGCTGTTTACTTAGTAGGAGTTTAGGCAAGATAGCAGGGTTGCCAAGACTATTATACCAATGAATAGGTACAAATGCTCTTGCTTGGAAACGTGGGATGAAAAACAATGGCCTAACTAATAGAGAGAACCCTGGGAGCGAGGGAAGGCTGGAGAAAGAGGATAGGGGCGGCTCAATCGGGTTTTGGGAAATATTCGTGAAGGGGGGAAAGAAGTTTGTCATCCCAAAACTCCTCTTTCAGCGATGGATCTATTTCAAAACACTCCTTGAACTTTTCTAAGACTAGCTCCCGCTCCCCGCTTTCAAAACGGGCCTTTGCAATGTTGAAATGGATCTCTGGATTGTTGGGCTCTATTCGGAGTGCTATCCCATACTTTTCGATGGCCTCCAGGTATTTTTCCTGTTTTCTAAGGGCTATGCCCCATCGATTGTAAAGGGCAACCGGAGGTTCGTACTTGTCCTTTTCGGCTTGGCTGAGGCCCTCTCTGACTGCTCGTTCCGCCTTCTCGTACTTGCCGGCTTTTATTAAAGTTTCGGCATACTCGATATGTCCCCGCATATCCTCCGGACATGTTTCAAGAAATTTTTCAAGAATTTTGAGGGCTTGATCGGCGTTATCATGGTCACATTTGATCATTGCCAGGTCTTCAATGATCTCAAAAAAACTAGGATTCCGCTCTGCCGCTATTTCCAGATGGCGCTCGGCGCCTTTCATATTGTTTTCTTCCATATAAGTCCGGCCGATCTTGTGGTCCACAAAACCATTTTCCGGTTCGAGCTCAACCACTTTTTTAAAGAATTCCCTGGCCTGGCGGTACGAACCCATCTGATAATAGCAGTTTCCCAGTCCCTGGAGAGCACGAGCGTTGCCTTTCTCTATTTCTACGCATTGTTTGAAGCAGGAGATAGCGCTGTCCATTTGACCGGCCCTTAAGTGCGCCTCCGCCTGTTTTTCCAGGACATCCACCGCTCCTCCATGTTCATCGATCACCTCTTGATAGATTTTGATGGCCGCCCGATAGTTTCCCGTGCGAATGAGTTCTTCGGCCTTATCCATCAATGGTTCCGTGTTCTGTAGAGTTTTCGACTTTTCTTCCACTGTCTTATTGATGTTTGCCAGAACTTTTTCTCCAACAATATCAATAGTGGTGGGCATTATGAGAATATCGCGGGCTCCAAGACGGATGGCCGGCATAAGATCTTTGCCGGTGAAATGGAAGGTAACCAGAATAATGGGAACATCCTGGGTAAAGGATTTTTCCTGCGCAAACTTTTTGTAATTGATCAAAAAGTCGGTTCCGGTTCCCGAGTCGGAAGTCTTTTGAGGTTCCCAGTCACAAAGGATCATCCGGATGTCTCTTTTTTCCAGGAGATATTGGAACAAAACTTGGGAATTGCTGAAGTAGACTGTACGCAAGCCCAGCTCTTTCAAGAATTTTGCCATCTCGGCTGCCTTGGGCTTCAAGTGAAAGAAAAGCCCCACTTTCCAGTTAGTTTGAAGAGCCAGTTCAGCCTTGGTCTTCTGCCACTTGCGCATTTTTTTCAGTGTTTCATTTGCACTGCTGTCTGCCATAAGGATTCCTCAATTTGACGCTTCTTGAATAGTAGCCTAACTTAGGAAATAAAAATTACCATAAAAACATGGGATTTACAATCACGAGATGATTCGCGTGAAACTTTCAAGTCGGGTAGTTAGCAAACGGGTAAGCTTTCTAATCGGCAAATTTGCACAATTTCATAAGCAAAAATAAAAAAGCATCGCCGTTTGATTCAAAGGAAGTATTTTAATAGAATAGGACGTTTATAGTAAGGGAAAACGTCTTCGATGGTAAATAACATCGCTTCTCACCATTTGAATACCATTGTGAAAACTTTTTTTACACTTCGATGTTTTTCCTCAAAATAGACCTCCCTACTCAATAGGAAGATACCATGCAGCCCAGGCCAGATAATGATTGGATTTGCAAGGCCATACTTTCCTCCGATGACGGCATTTTTATCGTCGACCACCACGGCATCATCTCTTTTTGGAACCAGGGCGCCAAAAATATCTTCCTGCTTGGCGCCCATGAGGTTCTCGGGAAAAACCTTTCCGCCCTCCAGGCTGAGTCCCTAACCTCAGGGGACGACTTACTCTCCATTTATCTGGAAGCTATCAAAAAAAAGCGCTCAATAGAGGTGGTTTCCATCCTCCAGACAGCACAGATTTCTCATCTTACCCTTTCCATCAACGCTACTCCTGTCATCATGCATGAAAATGATCCCAATGGCAGTAGTTGTGTCTTTGTTTTCAAAGATATTACTTTTTTGAAAAACCATGAAAAAGAATTGGAAAAAGATTTGAATGCTCTGGAAGGGTATGTATCGAAACTCAAAGGTACCCAAATGGTCAATATGAAATTGATGAAGGAAATAGTTGCCAAGAAAAGGGAAATCAAAAAGGGAAACGCAACGCTGAAGGATCTTAACCTCTCCATCCTAGATGCCCTGCAAAACATTTCTCATGAAATTTTATCACCCCTGGCCAATATTATCGGTTTTAGTGAATATATAAAAACGGAAGAATCTCTAAAGAAAAAAACACTCAATGACCACCTGGATAGGATCATCAGCGCTGCCCAAAGAATCGAAAAGATGGCAAACAGAATATTGGATGCTTCGAAATTAGAGTCGGAAATTGAATCAGGTTCCGTAACTTTGGCATTTGAGGTGGTTGATATAAATTCAGTAATAACTAATGTATTCCAGGAACAAAAATACTTCATGGCTAAGAAAAAGCTGAAGGCCCAAATGGAATTAGAACAACATTCGTTGAATTTAGAGGCTGACAGAGGGATGTTGTTTCAGCTATTAACTAATTTAGTATCCAATGCAATTAAGTACACCCCGGAGGGAGGAGAAATCACCTTCAGATCACGGGATGAGAGGGAAAAGGTCGGAGTGCGTATCATGGATACCGGTAGAGGCATTCCCGAAAAAGAGATTCCCAGGATATTTGATCGGTTCCACCGGGTGCCGGAGACCGAAGGAAACCAGATCATGGGCATCGGTATTGGGTTAAACCTTGTAAAGTCCATCACCAATCTTCATAATGGAGAAATTCGCGTGAGAAGCCGCCTTGGAGAAGGCTCCACGTTCGATATTTTATTGCCTAAAACCCAAGCCAAGAAAGAACCCGAACAATGAAGATGAGTTACCTTAGGGGATTTCCTAATGAGATCAAGATCATTAATAAGGCTGTTTCCGGCATCATGGCAAACCTGAAAAAGTCTGCTGTTCCCCTATCTCCTGAAAACATACAAATGCTCTTCGAGGTTCAAAAAAGTAAGGATAGCGAATTGGCCATTGCCGTTCAAAACTATGAGAAACGGCTTGGCAAAAAGGATGAACATCGAGAAATAAAAAGAATGACAAAAGAAACGATTCTTTCTCTCTTGAACTTATTGCAGTTGGAAAATGAGGAGGACCTGGAAAGCATCCTGAACGAAATTAATGAAGCCAAGGAAGTAATGACTATCATGTCGCTTTTTGGCACTGCGTCTTTTTTCATAGCAGAATTTGCCAAGTCTTCACAATTGAAGGACAATTCCTCCGGCGCGACAAAGATGGCTAAAAACGTAAAAAGTATGCTGGATGATAATAAAGAAAAGTTGCGAACCGGAATAAAGAATAGAACCATTGATGAAAAGGCAGGGTTCGAAGTTTTGACCTCCCTAACCAAGTCCAAAGCCACCGTGGAAGAGCATTCCATGCACCTGGAAGACCAGGTTCGACTTCAGGGCAAAGAATTATCCCTGATGTTGAGCAAGATGGAAAAAACGGAAAGGATGTTTCATGAACTGAAAAAACACCATATCGAAATGGTGAAAAAGATAGACACGATTTCAGAAGAAACAAGAACCGACCTTCTCACAGGAATGCTTAATTGGAAGGGGTTCAATGAAGCATTTCACCGCGAAACCGCAAAAATCAGGCGATACAAAACACCTCTATCTCTATCGTTGATACGCATAAAAAACCTTGCAGAGATAACCGATGAATTGGGCCCTCCTATCCGGGACAAGCTTTTAGTTGAGGTGGTGAAACATGTGAGGGATATTACTAGGACGAGTGACATTTGCGGGCGTTTGGGAGAAGAGACGATAGCGGTCCTTTTTGCCAATACGACACTGGAAAACTCCAAACTGGCGGTTGAAAACCTTTACAAAATCCTTGACGATACCGAATTTACTTTCCGGGGCACCACTGTTTCCATTGTTTTAAACATAGCAGTTAGCCAGTGTGATGTTGAAATCGCACCTGAAACCATCATGGAAAACGTGGAGGCTTTGCTACAAGAGGCCGAGGCAAAGGACGACCAGCATATTGCCTATCCTTAAGCAATTTGGAAGTAATCCGTGTCCTGTCCGTCAAAAAAAAGAGAATGGTTCCTTGATTGAAGTTTTCCCTCGGAGTATAGAGCAGCAAACACCCGAGGAAATGACAGTGAGGGATGGATCTACCCGGCCTGGAACGCATTGGCCCCCTTGGGAAATTCCAACTGTCCAATGAAATGACCAAGGTCAGCTTCCAGGGGAAAGAATGGAAGTATTTGGACACTAAGTTGCAAGCTAATCGGTAAGACGAATGGCAGCTCGTCTTGCCTATCCGGCAGTTGGAATAATAGACGAAATTAGTAATCTGGTAATTTTCTCTTCCTTCTGCTCTCCCTCATCTCCGTGGTCAAAAGTTTCAAGCTTTTCAATCTCTACCTGTTGGGCATCATGTGCATTCTCTTCTTTTTTTTCGGCCTCTTCATTTTCTTCGTTTTCTTTGATTTCTTCGCTCTCCTCGTTGGCTTCAACCTCCTTCTCTTCAATTACGGCTCTATGCACCACATTCTGGGCCCACCAGGAGACAGGGATATATTCGCCGGATTCCTTTCGTATGCGATAGTTTTCCAAGAGAGGTATGTTCGGGTCCAATGGACTCACAAAGATATCTTCAAAGGCATAAAGGTCCTCCTCATGCAGCCTGGAACAATGATTGGCAAAATAAACCTCTTCCATTTTCTCTTTAATTCCAAGTAAGGAGCAGACCGTTGGAGTCCAGACTCCCTTTCCCACCAGCATGTCATAGGCCATGATGCCCGCATTTCGGTTTTCCGAAAGGGCGGCAAAGGCGCAAATAAACTCCCCGTCATGATCAAATTGAGGAAAGTTGTTAAAGATGGCCTTAATCACTTCGCCATCTTTATTATTAAAACTAATTTCCAAATCTCTGGCAACACCATCCTTGAAAAGCTTTAGAAGGTCCTGTTCATCCCTCTTTTCCTTTGATTCTTCTGAAAGAAATTCCAAGGGGCTCTTCCCAATAACCTCCTCTTCCTCATACCCCATTTTTTTAAACCAAACGTTATTAGCCTGGTCTATCGTACCTTCAGATCCCACTACATGAATCATAATTGGAGAGTAATTTAACCCTTTTTCTTGCATAAATCTCTACCTCGTTAAAAAACTTGATTTGAAAAAATTGCCTCTCGTTCCCAGGGTCCTCCCTGGGAATGTGAAACCACGAGGCTCCGCCTCGTACAATCTATTAATTGGCCTTAAAGTTCCACCAAGCTTAAAAGAGTTATAGTTTAAGGCATTTCAGTTTAAATACTGGAGGCAGAGCCTCCAAGTATGGATTCCCAGGGAAACCCTGGGAACCAGAGAGTGTGCATAAGTACATAGGAAAGTATTCTGAACAGACACAAATTAGTTAGGTATTGAAATTCTTTTTTATTGGTATTTATATAAAAAAAAGGCGTGGGATTCCTCCCACGCCTTTTTTATTTACTTAAAAGAAAGGTATACCTTAAACTTTTTCTATTCGGCAAGTACCCTTCTTCATATCGCACTGACCGGATACCGGATCGAAGGCCCTATGGGTAACCGCATTGGTCATCCATTTGTTCTTCGCAGGATCGGCGTTGTCAGCAACGGACAGGTTCCAAGGTTGGAATACTACGCCCCTTGGGATACTGTTCCTGGCAGGCTTAACTTTAGAGTTGTCGCCTATGCTGGCTCTGCCTTGTACCCAGCACTGTTCACCGGTTTCAGGATCAATCCTCTTAGAAACCATCCTAACCAGATCGCCGTCATTGATGCCAAGATCCTTGGCGTCTTCCGGGTGAACTTCCACATACTGCTCAGGGACAAGCTTCCTGAGGGTAGCGGAACGGATGGTCTTAGCAGTATGGAAATGCTCATAGATAATTCCGGTATTCGCCCAGAAGGGGAATTTGTCTTTCGGAACCTCTGTCCAATGTTTGCCAAGCCATTCTTTGTCCGGCATTTCCGGGGTCAATCCGTTGTCTCTGGCGTCCTTCAATACGCTGTAATGGTCGATGAAGGTCCAGTTAGGAACGGTACCGGCTTTAGCCATTTGCGCCGTGATCTCTTTCCTGCGGGTGTAATCGTTGTTAACGAGTCTTACATGCAGGTAGCCATCAGGCGTTCTGTAGTCACGGTAGTGCCTGGATTTGTTGGCCCAACCGTATTTTTCTTCCTGACCTCTGAAGCGCCACTTCAAGCCACCTTTTTTAACGATGTCATAGGTAGGCGCAGGCCATTGGATTCCACCCATTTCTCCGAGGGTCTGGTAAGGAGACTTTCCGTCTCTCTTTTCCACTTCCAACAGACCGGAAATGTCGATGTCGGAACCCGGGAGGTGAGAACCTCTGGCGATTTCCCTGAATACGTCTTGCGCATCGTAATAACCGTCTTTACCTTTTGGATGCTTATAAACTTTTTCAGGATCAAGACCAACCCTCTTAGCAACTCTCTTTCCAAGTTCAATGAAGATATCGAGGTCAGGCAAGTAACCAGGAGCAGGCTCAACGAGTTTCGTACAAATGTTGATCCTTCTTTCGGAGTTAACATAACAACCCCAGCTTTCGCCCCAGGTGGTTCCAGGCAATATGACATCGGCATAGTAATTGTTCGGAGAATTAGCGTAAAGTTCCGTACCGATATTTACAGCATTCATCAGGCCGGGCCTGATACAGGTTTTGACGTCAGAAGGATCTACGTGGGTTCCGCCGGCAAGAATGATACATTTGATCTGATCTTTCTGGCCTTTTCTGTAAGCATGAGCCCTTTCGTAGAGACCAATTCCGAGTCCCTGGTTCTTCTGCTCGGCCATCTTGTTCATTCTGTCGGCCGGGATATTCCACAGCTCACCAACGCCCTGGCGATGTTTCACATTACCAACGCCCTGGTTGAAAGGCAACCTTGCGGTCAAACCACCCATCATTCTTCTACCAACAGCATTAGGCTGACCTGTCATGGAAAAGGCAGCTGCGCCTGGTCGACCGGTGTTACCGGTGATGGCGTGCATGTTGTAGATACCGATGGTGTTATGCTGTCCGTGGAGATGCTGGTTGTATCCGATACCCCAGAAGGAGATAACTCCGCCTTTGCCTCTCTGGCGACCCTTCATGGAAGCTTCGGCCCAGACGTCGGCAACTTTAGCGATATTTTCAACAGGAATGTCGATTCCTCTTCTCTTACGTACGGCAGGATCGTGTGGATTGTAGTACTTTTTCACACCCTGGATGTACTCTTTCCAACCGGTGGCATGTTTTTCGAGGAAGTCGTAATCGATGACTTGCTCGTGCCTGGAAAGAAGCTCATAAGAAATAGCGTTATGAATAGCCAAGTCGCCATTCATGGTGTCGAAGTGATAAGAATTGCTAGGATTGATAGCCTCAAAACCCCTAACTGTAGGCGTCCTTCTCGGATCGGTTACACAGGTCGGAATATTTCTGGCTTTTTTGGTGTCCGCAACTCTCCAGAAAAGGACCGGATGGCCTTCCCTTGGGTTATGACCGGACCAGGTAATGAAGTCGGCGTCATCCACGTCCCTGTAGGAACCGGCTGACAAGTCGGAACCCTGAGTCGCAAAATAACCGGTAACAGCAGAGGTCATACACATCCTCGGGCTACCCTCAACTGTGGTGGAACCGAAAACACCCTTCATCATCTTGTTTTCAAGATAGAGGGATTCCAACCAATGTTGTCCTGAAGACCAAAGACCGATGTTGTTAGGTCCGGATTCCTTGATAACCCTGGTCAAGATATCGGCGCTGAGTTCCAAAGCCTCTTCCCAGGAAATCCATTGATCAGGCATAGTCTTTCCTTTACCCGTGCCCACAATTCCCTTCCACGGATCGGAAATTACTTTCCGTCTCAGGCAAGGTTTTTTTGGATCAGGCGGGGTAAAGCGGTCAACCAAGAGAGGCTCGTCCGCAGACAGACCTTTAATACACTGGAGACCTTTGTTGGTAGGATGGTCCCTTCTTGGAACGATTCCCACAACTCTGTTACCTTCAACGGCAGCAGCAGATCCACAACCAACGCCACAATATGGGCAAGCTACGTAATAGACTTTCCTTTTGGAACTACCAGCAGCAGCCGAGGCTTCAGCGGTGGTAACAAATTCTTTGCCAAACATACCACTTGCACCAACGGCACCAGCGGCAGCGGCACTTCCTTTCAAAAAGGTCCTTCTTTTTAGACCTATTTGGATTTGCTTAAATTTATCAATACTCATTTCGCTACTTCCTCCCCTTTAATTATTAAGACCAGGTATTGGCTTATTATTTTTGTCCCAGGTGCGGATATAGGCAACGACATTTTCGATCTCTCTGGGTTCCATTTCGACATTGGCCAATGGATTTCCTCTTTCATATGGGCGCATAACCGAAGAAGTTCTTCCTCTTTGGATGGTCTGCCGAATCCAGTCATCAGAGGCAACATCCAGGAAGTTCTGGTCGTTCAAAGCCGGGGAAAAGCCTTCAATGCCTTCACCGTTTTTGCCATGACACTCTCCGCAGGATTCCAGGTAAAGTTCTTTGCCGGCGCCAGCGTTAGCCCAAACTGTATCATCGGTAACAGGAATGCTAGCAGCCTTCTGCCAATTTCTGATATAAGCTACCACATCATCTACATCAGAACCACTTACCAAACCACCAGGCATTCTTTCGTTAGATCTACC
The DNA here is from genome assembly GCA_029261755.1 of Nitrospinia bacterium. Lineage (GTDB taxonomy): Bacteria > Nitrospinota > Nitrospinia > JACRGO01 > JACRGO01 > JACRGO01. The sequence continues at coordinate 8,991 of JAJDAS010000630.1, read as the reverse complement.
TTTAACAATGGTCTGTTTTAGGAAATCATCACTGGTTTGAGATAAAAAGTTCTGGTCGTTCAGCGTATTTCCAACGGCGTCACTAATATTGGACTTACCATAAGCCATTCCTCCACCGGTAAACCAACCATCCGGCCCACCCCTGCCTTGTCCTTTATCTCCATGGCAGGTGGCGCAATTTTCCTGATAAACTTTAGCGCCGTTTATGGGGTTCCCTGCAGAAGCCACAGATGCAGTGGTAAAAAGGAACGCAACCAGGGCAAATACTGTGAAAAGAGCGGAGAAGTTTGAACCTCTCCCTAATAAATCTTTCTCCATGTTTCCTCCCCTAAAAAAAATAACAAATAATGAGTCCATCTCTCTTTAAGCGAACTCAAAACTACTTAAGACTTCGATTTAAGGGTATCACCTCCTTCCAAAGTTAAAATTGTTTCTTAAGCTAATCAACCAACTGAAATGCCAAAAAACGGACAAAGATTCCCAATAAATTGGCCTTGTATAAACTTGAAAAGAACTTCCTGAAAAAACATTTGAGAAAAAAAATTGCTATTTTACGCAATTTCCCCCATTTCTCAAGTCCCCTTCCATATGGTAGGGTTCACCATCATAGGAGATTTTTCGTTCTATGTCAAGTCAAATTTTTTGAATCCATGACATCTGTTTTTTTATCGATTATTCGCTTTGCCTGTCATAGTTTTTTGTGGCACTTTGGCAAAAAAAACCCGCAGGAAAGTGGCTCTCCTGCGGGTTTAATTTCAAAAAATAGAAGCGAGTAAATCTTTAGTTGACAATGATCATTCCCGACATCACATGGTGACCAGCACCACAGAATTCATTACAAATAACGACGTGTTCGCCTGTGGTATTTGGTGTGATCTTGAGGACATAGTCATAACCGGGAAGAGCCATCATATTCAGATTCATAGGCATAAGGGAAAATCCATGCTGCCAATCCGCTGAACTAAGGTGCAATCTATACTCTTTTCCCTTTTGTAGCTTCAAAACCGGCTCCCATTGGTAGTTTCTTCCGATCATGTAGACATCTTTTACATCGGCTCCAACTTCCACTACCGGCATACCGTTTTTTTCACCAACGGTATTCGCCTCAATGAACTTATCAACTAAATCCCCAAATTCCTCCGGGGTAGTCTTTATTGTTTCACCTGGGGGGTTATGATCTCCGTAAACATGGGCATACGGCATAATAAAAGTAATAAACTGACACCAGATGAAGGCGATACTGAGCCATATCAACTCTTCTTTGTCCATCGGCTTCCACCAGTGTTTTTCCGGTGCATGAATGCTCATTCTTTTCCTCCTTTAATATAAAAACTTATCTTAAGTTAATTGAAAAGTATCATTGGATACTCATAACATCAAGAACACCCCAGATATCATAGACCAGCAAGGTAATTAGATTGCCGAGAACAAAAAGGAGAAAAATGTTATCGTAAAAACGCTGCCCCCAATGGACCTGATCATCTTTTTCCATTCTCTTCACCCCCTTTTAAAAAGGTTGTTATTATTCACTAGTTAATTCGGAAACTATGTAACCGAAAAAAAGAGCACTTAAAAAGTTCATTCCCAAGAGACAAAGGCCTAAAATAACCAAGGGAGCATATTCCGAGGTCGGCATCATCGCCACCCCACAAGAGTAACCAAGCATAAAAAATACTGCTACTCCCGCCCTGGCTATTTTTCTATTAGTGAGTAGATCCCTTATCCCCCAGATGCCAATTGCAAAAAGTCCAAGTGAAAAAATCCCAATTACTCCGTGAATCAGATCAGTGTAATCGGATTCACTAAACTCGTAACCGCAAATCTCCGCTACCTCTGCCGGAAACCAGAAATTTACAAAAGCAAAGAGGATTCCAAAAACCAAGTAAAGAAAAGAAGCCAACCCAATAAACACACTCAAAGCAACAAAATAGGGGCTTAGTTTTTCGATGTGCCGGTTTCTCTCCTCTATTCTTGAAGTATCTGTCATTTAAATCCTCGGAAGGGGTTTTCACCCCTTCCGATAGATTAAATTACCACTAAGCCGTCGCTGGAGCTGCCGCCCCGCTGCCACTTTTTTCCGTACAAGCATTGGCACTCATATACAAATTGTATACGCCAACGGCAGATGAAGCGAACAAACCAACCGCAAAGGCAGTGGCGAGAGCCATGTGAGGCTGGTAGTAAGGATCGATTACCTGAACGTTTCTAGGCATACCGGAATACCCTGCCACCAAGAGAACAACTACCATCCCAGTCAAGTTGAAAATCGTAGACCAGAAATGAATGTTCCCCAACTTCTCGCTATATAAGGAGCCCTTGATATGAACAACTATGGTATAAAGCACTCCAATCAGGCACATGGAAATGTATCCATAAAAAACCGCATGGACATATCCCAGAATCGCCTGGGTGTTATGAGCAAAAATGTTCACTGGGAGGGTGGAATGAAAGATACCAATGGACCCTTCAATCACAAACCCAATGAGGCCGGCGACGATAAATTTCATGGGTACACCCCATTTTTCTCCGCCGGAAGCGGTTTTCATGAGATTATAGACCGAAAGCGCAGTGGTCAAACCCAAAAACCAAGTTGCAACCTGACCAACTACTTTCTGCCACATGGGTAGAGGATCCATCAAAAGATGATGGAAATACGCCATATTGTTTACAATGATATATAGGAAAAGGCCCCAGGTAGCGCCCTTTTCACTGTAAATCCCTTTTTTCACATTCAAAGGAATGGCAACATACAACATACCTAAAACGGCTATGTTGATCATCTGATTCACATAGGAATGGAGTCCCCACCAGATCAAATGTTTATTTACCAGAGGATCCAGTGCCCAGGCATAGTCCAAACCATCAGTTTGATAGAGACCTGCCAGGGATTGCAAAAGCAGAGGAACACCCGCCATACCGAGGAAGAGGGTTCCCAACACAGCAGACATGGTGAAATACCAGCAACTCGTGTGAGGGGTCTTGTCCTCAGGCAAAGATAAAAAGGTTTTCAAAATATTCCCGCCATAAAAAATAACAGCCGTCAAGGCAATACAAAGGGACAGCATGGTGGGAAAGAAAGGGTGAAACAGTGGTGGCAACGCAGAATAACGAGCCGTGGAACCGTTCAGTCCGGGAATCATTGCCATTACCAACATGGCCGCGGACATAATGGTCAGCCACATTGTTGCTTTTCCGGTAATACCGCTATAGATTTCTTTGCCGGAAACTAAGGGCATACTGAAATGAACGATTGCCATTACGGCAAGAGACGCCCACCCCACAACCAAAACCAGAGGGTGGTGAGTCACGATTCTATAAAAAGTGACATTCTCCATAAAACCGGGGGTCGATACCGCTATCCTGCCCAGCATTCCGGCGAATGTTCCGACTAAGAAAAACATGACAGACCACGTAATCATACGCAGTACCATCTTTTCATCATAAGGCTTTTCTGCAGGCATTTCTTTACACCTCCTTGGCAAAAAAAGATTACTTATTAATTTCTTTTCCACTAACCAACGTTGCAATGACGATTGTAACGAAAGCGAAACCACCGACAATCGCCATTAGCCAACCCACGGCAGTTAGGATAAAACCAGCAGAAACCATTTGGCTAAAACTGGTGGAAAAGACTGCGTCCGCCAAAGTAATATCCCAATGGCGCCTGGGAACTCCGAACCCGCCAATAAACATCATGGTGATCGCAAATATGATACAACCAGGGCCAAAGAGCCAGGGCTGAATCTTGGCGAGACCAGGAAATGCAATTTCCTTCTTAAGCACAATTGGAATCATGTAGTAGGTCATTGCCATAAAAGCAAGGCTGGTTCCGCCAACGACGGTTCCGTGAAAATGCCCCGTAATTCTCCAGGTATTATGAGCAATAATATTTAACTGCTCTGTGCCAAAGGTAACGCCGGTGATACCTCCAACGAAACCAAAACATACTATGGAGATAACGGAAGCAGAAAATGCCGGGTTTTCCCATGGAGCCTTTTTCACCCATTCGAAAAGCCCGGAAGTAAATCCTTTTTTCCTGAGGGCTATCTCGTAGGAGGCCGGTACCGCAAGGGCGTGAATCATACTGGCCAAGACCGCCAAGTGCATAAAATAACCGGTGTTGAAGGCTTTATGCGCCGGGGTGATCGCCGGGTCAACAAGAATGTGATGCTCGGACGCGATACAAATAAACAGAATGTAAAGCACGAAAGCCGTCCGGCAAAGTTTCTCATTCAAAGGCTTAGAGCCAATGGACAAGGTACCGATCATATACCAGCAGGAAATCATCATACAAACATTGATCTGCTGGGAAGAATGCCCGAATCCCCAGAAAATAAGCCTATAAATGACCGTATCTAGATTTTCAAACAAATCCATGGACCACAACCATGTTGGGAAAAACAGGGCCGCGCCATGAAAAAGGGTCAACAAAATAATGGTAACACCGGCGGACATACCGTAAACACCTAATGGCAAAGAGCCGGTAACAGCTTTTTCTTTATACGCAACTACCATGGTCACGTAAAAGACCGCGCAGGAAAAGAAGATTCCCACCGCGAAAACCAAAATACCCCAGTAATACCACTGATGGGCTTTCAAGGGCGGATACGAGGTAAACATAACGTCCGCATTACCGGTCATTACCGCAAGAGTAGTGACAAGCGCTCCCGCCACCATCAACCAAAATGCTATCCAGGCCGTCCTTACAGCAGCAAGCCTGCATTTCAAAATAGTAGAAATAGCAAAATACATGAGTGCCGCTTCAAAGAAAACGATCCAATACACTAACATAGCTAAACCGTGCATGGTAAGAGCTCTATAAAAAAGCTCTTCAGAAAGAAGATGCACGGCCGGCCACCGTGTAAAAGCGACACCGATGGCCATCATACCACCAAAAAGCAAAAAAAGGATCGCAGCCCATAAATTGGCAGCTACCAATTGCTCAACAGGCTTATGAACCTTCAAATTCGTAATGGAGCAGACCCTGAATTCAGATGGGTCTCCAACCCATTTAGCCTTATAATAAAAGGCCGCGACTACAGAAAGAAAAAATACCAGCGCCATTGGACCGTACGCCAACCAGACCGCTGATTCACCGTATCCTGACATTTCTCACCTCCAAAAAATCTTTAAATGGTTATGGCTTGACCACAAACTCCCCGGCCATATCAGTGCTCATATTACCATGAAGTTCACCACAGTACTCAGTACAAAGGATTTTATAAGTACCTGGCTGTTCGGGAATAATGATGGTCCAATTATCTCTACCCCGTGTGCCGTCTTTGCCCGGCAACGCCTGAAGATTGACTCCCAATTCTTTGATGAAGGCGGAATGGGTTACATCGGTAGCCGCAACATTGATTTTTGTCACTTGACCAACTTTTGCATCACCGCTTACGTCAAAATTATACCTGGACGCTGTAATGAGAATGGTATTTTCAGGGACCAACGACATATTCGCATAGTACGCGCTAATTGTCGGGACTGTCCCTACACTGATGATGGCAATAAATATCAGGATAGTTTTATCCCGGTACTTCATTTGGGATACCCCTACGCCCCCGATAAACATAGCCACAACCGTAAATACCAAACCGTAACCAAATCCACTTCCAGGCTCATCTGCCGCCTGCGCAAATCCCGCTGGCGCCAGCAAAAATACACCGCACATAAATAGTGCTGATAAAATAATTCTTTTTAGCCTCACCTTCTTATCCTCCCCACCTGAAAATGATTTTAAAAAACCGAATACAAGAAACTCTACCATCTAAACAAAACAAAAAGTTGTTTAATTTCACCTCCTTTTCATATATTGAATTTTTAAAAGAAATTTAGCTCTTATCTATTCTAAAAGGCGGTATATTAAACTACAATCCCTTACAACAGTCAAGTTTAATTTAAATATTTCTTTCTAAATATCTAAAAAGCAAAGGGAAAGCAGGAAAAACCCAAAAGAAAATTATAGCCTTTTCCCTGGAATAAGCTCTCCACAAGCCGGATTAAGCTGCCATTAAAAAAGAGGGTCAAGAAAGAATTGGCAGTGGATGACCACAAAAATCGCACTTCCCATCCTTCAAATGGGAGCAATCAACCGCATAGCCGTATCTCTTGATGATGCATTTGCCGCATTTCGGGCAAATGGTATCTCCCCATGCCTCATGGGACACATTCCCCACATAAACATAGTTTAGTTTTTGTAGGGCAATGGATCTGGCCATAGCCAAGGTCTCCACGGGGGTAGGAGCCACCGTCATTTTATAATTAGGGAAATATCGGGATAAATGAAGAGGAATGTCCGGGCTGAGTTTAGAAATCCAGTCCGAAAGCTTATGGAAATGCTCTTCGCTGTCATTGAGGTCCGTTACCACCAAATTGGTGATTTCCACATGGCACCCTGCCTCATAAGCCAATTGGACGGTTCTCAATACCGGCTCCAGGCTGCCTGAACAAATCGATTGGTAAAAGGATCCCTCCATGGATTTGATATCCACATTCATTGCGTCTATAAAAGGGAGGAGAGCCCGGAGGGGTTTCTCGTTGATAAAGCCATTGGTCACCAGCGCATTCTTCAGGCCAAGCTTATGAATTTCTTTGGAGGTTTCAAGGACATATTCGTACCAGATCAACGGTTCAGCATAGGTATATGCCAAACCTATGCTTTTACACTTGGAGGCCTCTTCCGCCATTTGTTTGGGATGAATTACCCTTTCAGGCGACGTCTCCTGGGAAATGGTCCAGTTCTGGCAAAAACGGCATCGGAAGTTACAGCCATTGGGACCGGTGGAAAGGATATTAGCCCCTGGAAAAAAATGATAAAGCGGCTTCTTTTCAATGGGGTCCAAGGCGAGAGAAACCGCCATTTCGTAATTAGAAGCAAAAAGTTTCCCCCCGACATTCTTTTTTCCCCGGCAAATTCCAGACTTCCCTTCACTAAGAACACATTCTTGGGGACAAAGGGTGCAGCGCACCTTGCTCCCTGCCAGCTTTTGATAGTAGGTGGCTTCAATCATCACTGCTTCTCCCACCAGGTATTGTTGAGGGGTTTACGGAAGCGAAGAGAAGACGGAGTGGTTTTTTTAAATCTATCGTGGAGAGCAAATGACCGGAGAGGGTAATGACAAATGGGATGGTTCGGTTCAGAGCCATTTCCATTTTTAAAGGACGGGGGTTAATAAGTGGGATTTTTCAGGCATAGCTCCACCCTGTTTTCCACAATATAGTCGGCAATAGCATTCAGAGAGTCCAGATAAACGGAGGGAGGAAGCTCTGCTATTTCCTTCTTCCCTTGCTGAACGTATTCTCTGGCCTTACCCATCGCATAGCTTATCACATCATATTTTTCCATCAGATCCAGGATCCTTGTGGTATCTTCCCGGGCCAACTCCTCAGCGCCGAGAAGTTGATCAATGAACTCTTTTTCACCGGCATCGGAGCACTCGTATGCACGAATCAGCGGGAGGGTAACATGCCCCTCTTTCAAATCATTTCGAGCCGGTTTTCCAAGCTTTTCATCATCGGAAATATAATCCAGCAAATCGTCAATCAATTGAAAGGCGATGCCAATTTTCTCGCCATACATGAAAAGAGCCTGCTCTACCTTCTCCGGAGCTTTCCCCAGTATTGCACCTGCCTGACAACTGGAGGCCATTAAGGCGGCGGTTTTCCTCTTCACCATATCGAAATATTCTTCTTCCGTGGTGATAATGGACTTCCTTTGGGTCAATTGCAAAACTTCCCCTTCGATAAGCCGACGTGAAGCCTCGGACACCGAATCAAGTATCTTGAAGTCGTTATCCTTTGCCACCAATTGGAACGATTTGGAAAACAGGTAGTCTCCCACCAGAACGCTTGCCTCGTTGCCCCATTTTACATTGGCAGCGGCCTTCCCTCTTCGTATAGCCGCATCGTCCAAAACATCATCATGAAGGAGGGTCGCAGAATGAATGAACTCAACCACACAACATACGTTGATATGCCGGTTGCCGTTGTTGTATCCACACAATTTAGAGGAGGTCAGAAGCAAAAGAGGACGGATACGTTTGCCGCCACCCTCGGAAAGATGCTTGCTGATCTGGGGGATCATGACCACGTCGGACATGAAATTTTCCTGCAAGGCAACCTCGACGGCCTCAAGTTCTTTTTTTACCAAAGCTACCGACTCTTCAAATATCATAAAAAACCTGAAAAAATTAAAGGATGAAAAAGGGGGGAATCATTGAAAATCTTGCTCAAGAAATAGATCGCCAGCCAGCCATTTCAAAAGGTCCAAAGGCTTTTTAAACTAAGCCGGGATGGGCTTTCACCAACATTCAAAAATCTGATAATGTTAACCGATTGAGAAGGAAATTGTCAATAAACCTTTATATTCTATAAAGTTTTGGAATTTCCCTCAATTTATTAAAGGCAAAATGTAAAAAATGGCAATTTGCAGGATAATCCATTACATTATTAAGCTCCATTGAAAATTACAAACGAAAAGTGCTTTTCAATCTTTTTAACGATCATTTGTAGGAAAAAAATGGCGGCCAAGCCCAAATCCTTTTTCACGTGCCAGTCCTGCGGAGCCCAAACCCCCAAGTGGATGGGAAGATGCCCCGACTGCGGAGAATGGAACACACTCATCGAAGAAAAAATTGTCCCAGCAAAAACGGGAACGGACAAATTCGAATATCTTGCAGGGCAGACCATGGAGCCAACCCCCATCACGGATGTAGGCGCTGACCCGGAAACGCGATTTTTGTGCGGAATTTCCGAATTCGACCGGGTCCTGGGTGGAGGGATCGTCCCCGGTTCGGTGGTTTTGGTGGGTGGCGACCCCGGAATAGGGAAATCCACACTACTTTTGCAAGCTTTCGGACTGCTAGCCAAAGAAGGTATGGAGGTCATATACGTCACAGGAGAGGAGTCGGCTGCCCAGACATCCATGAGGGGAAGACGGCTGGGCTGCCTCGAAAAAAAACTGTTGCTTCTCCCGGAGACATGTCTGGAGGA
>JAJDAS010000629.1 GCA_029261755.1 Nitrospinia bacterium | reverse complement strand
AAGGAAAATTTAGGGGGGAAATATGATGATTTCCCATTTCGTAAAAGTCGGTGTTAAATAAGAACAAAATTTTATGCAACAGGTTCGCAAGAGTTTTTTTTGGAGTGCAGGGACTGTGTCACTGCGGTTTTGACTTTTCTGAGGGTTACTGACGTTTTTCAAATGACAGCGAAGCCAAATGACAAATGAGCATTAAGGTTGTCAGGCTTAAGGTTTGTCGTTCAGTGATTCAATGGCTCAATGATTCAATCACTCATTGCTTCACTATGCTAATCTGCCGAAAAAAGAACACTTTCCTGAAAAAGTATCATGTGACGGGATGTGCCCCTCGACCCTCAGATTTTTTTCACTTTCGTCCCTCGTTTTAGCATCCCTCGTCCTCGGCCTTTATAATGGGTGAGCCCGACACAGTAAGAATACCCTTTTCCGTAATGTGACAAATGACAAGATACGACCCCCGTTTCCGACCCCCGTTTCCTTATCTCCGTTGTTCAGTGTGACAATTACCCAAGAATGTTTTCTTTGCGAAAAAACATAGTCCCAAGGCTTTAAAGTAGGATGAGGAATATTTTTTTGCAAAATTTCCAGATTGCGAATCCATTTCCAGATAAAGACCCATATTATTGGTGCAAAAAAAATTACAAATAAGTAAAAAACAAAATAAGCTTTAGGGGCTAAAGAATATAGATTGGCTTTTTCAACTATATAAATGAGCCATGACAAAAGAGCATAATTAATACAACTATATGCAATCGCATCGACCAGTTGTTGTGACGAATCTTTTTTTTCAGTGGGAAAAATAAGTTCGTAAACTTTTAAGCTAATAAAACCAGGGATTACAAAAATAAAAAATAAAAATAATTTGTCTAATTCCCAAAATTTCATTGCTTTATATTATCCATAACCAGTTACTCCACCGCTATTTCGCGGTATAATAGAGGTATATTAACTTCTATATACTTTCCCCATCCTTATTAAAGGCTCTTCAGGGGACTTTTCAAATCGCTGAAACTCGCTACTGCTTTTCTCAGTGACATTCGTGCCTGGTGAAATCTCTTGATGTCGTCTATGTAGTTGTGTGGCCTAGATTTCTAACTTTCTTATTTTCCTGAAAAATAAAATCTTAGAGAACCGTGCGTAAATATACCCTAATAAAGGAGCAAAATCAATGCAAAAAAATCAAAACAAAAGCCGTGCTAAAAGCAGTATAGAAAGGGCGAATAGAAAAAAAACTAATATTCAGGTGCTTACGATTTTAAGGCCGAAAAGGTAAGAAGGGAGAAAAAGAAAAAAATGAGGAGTGGACAATGTCTTGCCTGTTTTTCAAGGAATTACATAACTATTTGAAACTAAAGGGAAATATGTGGGACTGGAAACGCATTGAGTCATTGAACCATTGAGTCATTTGGAATGATCAACTTTCACCGTTCATGGTTCCAGGTTTAGGGGGCAAGGTTATAGAAAAATCTGTATCAAAAGGGATGGCATGTTCCATATTTCAAAGCTACCACAGAGGTCACAGAGAGCACGGAGAAAGGCGAAAAATAGGAGGCCGAGGCAAAAAATAAAAAATCACTATAGTTATTTCTCTGTGACCTCTGTGGTGAAACCTGTTGTAGGTATTTTTGTGTCTTTGTGCCTTGGTGGTTTATGATGGAGCTACTTGGTAACTACCCATTTTCCCATTATTCCAACATTCCAATTTTGAGGGTGCGTTTAAATGTTAAGACAATTCCTGTTTCTGCTCTTCTTTTCCTGCACCTCTCTTTTCACAAATCCTTTTATGGCTATTGGCGCGGAATCCTCCTCCCAACGGGCTACGAGGATCCTCAACCAAATTGACGATATGTGGCGGGGGAAGTCCTCCAGTGGAACCATGAGCATGAGGGTAAAAACCGAGCATTATACACGGGCCATGTCTATGAAGGTCTGGTCCAAGGGAAAGGACAGGACCCTGGTTCGGATCGTCTCACCCCTTAAGGAAAAGGGGTCGGCTACCTTGAAGTCCGGTACCAGCATCTACACCTACCTTCCCAAGACCGATCGCACCATACGCCTTACCTCCGGCATGATGATGAACTCCTGGATGGGGAGTCATTTCACCAATGACGACCTCGTGAAGGAATCCAGGTTGGTGGAGGACTACAATTATTCAATCACCTTCGAGGGGAAGAGGGGAAGGGAGAAGATCCTGGAATTTACCCTCTTGCCCAAACCGGATGCCGCCGTGGTTTGGGGGAAAATCGTACTAACGGCCAGGGCAGGGGACTATGTCCCGCTAAAACAGGTTTACTACGATGAGGATATGGATGAGATCCGCGTCATGGTCTTTTCCATGGTAAAAAACCTTGGCGACCGGATGATCCCATCCGTCCTGCGGATGGAGCCCAGGGATAAGCCGGGGGAGTTCACGGAGATTGTTTACGAGGATATGGAATTTGATTTGGAGCTTGGGGATTACTTTTTTTCTTTGATGAAATTGAAAAGAAAGAATTGAAAACCCTCAATGCTGGATTTGCCCACGGAACACTTGGAAATGCACGGAAGAAAGCAAATGAGCACAAACTTTTAACAACTTAAAATCCAAGGAAATTTAACCACTAATTTTCACTAATAAACACTAATGAAACCTTTAAAAATTAGTGGAGATTAGTGAGAATTAGTGGTTCAAAAAGTTCTTTGTTTTTTTGTGTTTTCATTGAAATGACGGTTTCCCTAATGCAAAACCTTTCCTTCGCCATTCGAAATGTAATTCGTAATCGGAGCCGTGCCTTAGTTACTATGGGAGCCATGGGCTTTGCCCTTTTTATTATGGTGATCTATGCCGCCTTGCTGGAGGGCCTTACCCATACCTTCGAGCGAAACGTGGTGGGAATGGAGTTAGGGGAAATCCAGATCCATGCTAAAGGGTATCGGGATGACCCTGACCTCTACAAACGAATTCACGAGCCTGCTGTCCTTACCGATTCACTCACCGGCGCGGGATTCCATGCCGTTCCCAGGCTCATCGGCTTCGGGCTGGCTGCTTATGGACTTTCTTCCGCCGGAGTCCAACTGCGGGGGCTGGATGTGGACCGTGAGGCCAAAGTGACTATGATTCATAACCATGTGATGTCCGGCTCCTGGTTGGATAAAGAAGACCTCAAGGGAGTTGTCATAGGCAAGAAGCTGGCCCGCACCCTGAATGTGAAGTTGGGGGATGAAGTGGTGATTCTCGGACAGGCGGCGGACGGTTCCATGGCTAACGACCTGTTTACCGTGCGCGGGATATTGAAGTCCGTTGGAGAACAGGTGGATCGTGGCGGATTCTTCATGGTGGAGGAAAGTTTTCGGGAGCTGATGGCCCTGCCTGAAGGGGCTCATGAGATAGCCATCTTACGGAAGGATTTCCGCCAGGACCTCCAGGAGGCCACCCGAATTGCATCCCATCTGGCCCCAAACCTGGAAACAAAAAACTGGCGGGAGTTGCGTCCGGTGGTGGCGAAAACCATGGATTCCACCGATATTTCCCTCTTCATCATGCTCCTCATTACCTATACGGCCATCGGGATGGTGAGCCTGAACGCCATGTTGATGAGTGTGTTTGAGCGAATCAAGGAGTTCGGGGTCATGAAGGCCGTTGGAATGCCTCCTTGGAAGGTGGCCTACCTAATTTTCACCGAGGCCATGGTTCAGGCGATGTTGGCAGGTATTTTTGGTCTTGCCCTGGGCATTCCCGCCGCTCTCTATCTGCAAACTTACGGAATCGACCTTTCCTCTTTTATCAGTGGAGGCTCTTTTGGGGGCGTGGCCATAGATCCTATCTGGTATGCCCGCATTACGCCTTCGTCGGTTTTATCGCCTCTAACCTTTCTGCTGGTGATCACCATGCTTGCTGTGGTCTATCCCTGTGCGAAAGCTGCGTTGATACGGCCCATTAAAGCTATTTACCATAGGTGAGAGGGAGGGGGGAGAGCGGAGTGATGGAGTGGTGGAAAGATAAAACCTTTTTGTAACCGTTCGCATGGTAATTTATTTAACCATATTCCATCTTTCCAGTACTCCAATACTCCATGCTTCTATTTTTTCCAGTACTCCACCACTCCAGTACTCCATGTTTTCGAGGGTTTTATAATGCTCAACAAAATGGCATGGCGCAATCTGTGGAGAACCAAACGAAGGACCTTCATCACCGCCTTCTCCATCGCCTTCGGAGTGTTGTTGTCGGTTCTCTTCACCGGCATGGGCGGGTATTCCTATACCAACATGATCAATACCAGCGCCACCATGGGATTCGGACATGTGACCGTGGAACCTGTGGGATACCTGGACAATCCCTCCCTGGATAAACGTCTGTCCCGCATCACGGAAATCCGGCAAAAAATACTGTGGATTCCCGGGGTCACTAAAGCCATTCCCAGGATCACCGGGCAGGTGATGTTCGCCAGCGCTTCGAAAAGTTTGGGGGGCATGTTTTTGGGCATCGACCCTGCCCTGGAGTCGCCAGAAAGCAATATCTTTCTCCGCTCCATTGTGGAAGGAAAGGTTTTTGAAGGCACCAGAGGACGGGGAGTAGTTGTGGGCAAAAAGATGGCCGAAAAACTGTAGTTACGG
>JAJDAS010000628.1 GCA_029261755.1 Nitrospinia bacterium | reverse complement strand
AGAGTTTTTACCCGATCTATTTAGATAGATGGGGAAAATTGGAAAAAAGAGGAACTCCCAAAACCGCTTCCTCTGAATTTCATCATAACTTTAGCAAAGAAACACCAAGTCATCGAGGGGTTGCCAAATGGTAATGCGAATCACGAACAATATGAAGACCCAAAATGCGAAGAACAATATCTTTCGCATTACGGAAATGGTGAACAATGCCCAGGAAAGGCTTATCACCGGCAAAAAGGTTAACAGGCCTTCCGATGACCCCATAGGGATGAGGCAGATCATGACCCTCCGTACCGATGGGGCTAAGCAGGGGCAGTTTATCAGGAACTCCGAGTACTCCGCTAATTTTCTCTCCCATGCCGATTCAGTGGTGGATAGTCTCCAGAAATTGGCGGGCGAAGCCAGGAGCTTGGCCATCCAGCAGGCCAACTACCTTCCCAACCAACAGCAGAGAGTATCTTCAGCAAACCAGGTAGACCTGTGGATTTCCGAGGCATTTTCCCTGGCCAACTCCACCTTCGGATCACGCCACGTCTTCGGTGGGCAGAACTCCGCTACGGACCCGCTCCAAAACAGCGCTTCCGGGGCCATCTATGTGGGCGACAACCAGGAAATCACGGTGGAGGTAAACGACGGGAACAACGTGGGCATCAACTTGGTGGGCTCCGATGTCTTCGCGGCCGACCTGAATGCCGATATTGACTCCAATACCCTGATCTCCAATTTCCATCGTGGAAGCGGGGTCTCTGCCGGGCAAGTTTCCATCACCAATCGACTGGGAGCCACTGCAAATGTCACCATTGGCGCCGGTTATACGGTGGGACAGGTAATCAGCGCCGTCAACTCATCCGGACTGAATGTGACCGCTTCCATCAACAGCACGGGAGACGGCATCTCTATAACAGACAGCAATGCCAACCCTACCGGGAATCTTCTGATCCAGGATGTAGGAACGGGAACCACTGCCAGGGAGTTGGGAATTATCGGCAATGCCGTTCAATCCATTGATGGTATCAAGGCGCAAACGGGAGTAACCGGCAGCACGGCCCTTACCCTTTTAAACGGTGGGAGCGGCATTACGCTCTCCGATGTGAGCGTACTAAACGGCGCCGCTTCGGGAACGATCTCCTTCACCGGCGCCACCACCGTACAGGATGTTCTGGACACCTTCAATAATGCTGGGCTCAATCTCAATGCCACGCTGAACAGCGCGGGAAACGGATTACAAATAAGCTCCGCCACTGGTAGCACCGTTCCCGTGGTACTTGATATAGGTACCGGAAGTACAGCTTCTGACTTGGGCCTGGGAGGGGCCAAAAACTTCTTTGCCGTCATGACGTCCTTGAAGACCGCTTTGGAAAATAATGATGCCAGGGCTGCTTCCGGCTTAGTGGAAAGTTTGGGGGCTGTTTCCGGGCATCTCAGCAGCATTCGGGGAATCGTGGGCTCCAGAGTAAATATGGTGGAATCCAATGTTGATGCTCTCACCATTACCAAAGAGAATGCCGCAGAGCTGGTGGCATTGACAGAAAATGACGATTTTGCCGCATCGGCTACGGACCTTGCCGCATATGAAACCGCGTTGAACGCTTCTCTTGCCACCACGGCGAGAATCATTCAACCCAGCCTGGTGGATTTTCTCAGGTAATTTTTTTTGTAGTACTCTTTAATTACAGATAATGAGGACTTTTTATACTCTACCGCAATTGGTTTTCGGTATCTTAAAAACTGGCTAAACCAATTGCTAAGCATTAACTGCAACCAAAATTTGATTGTAAAAACCGAAAATCAAATTGGTTTTAGTATATTCAATGAACCCCCGCCTGGGAGACGGATTTTGCTTGTTTTAACGAGAAAAGCTGGAGAGAGCCTCCTCATTGGCGGTAAAACAAAGATTGTGGTAGTGGAAGCCAAGGGAGGTTCCGTGAAACTGGGAATCGAAGCTCCCAGCAATGTTCTGGTCTACCGTGGGGAAGTCTATGACAGAATCATTGAGGAGAACCGAAGCGCTGCCAAAATAAAAATTGATGACCTTAGCAGTTTGACAAGTTTATTGCCCGTTGCAGCGGGTAAAAAAAAGGAAGGAAGTAATTCTTAAAGATTTATTTGACAGGATGAACAAGATAAACAGGATTGATCTATTGGACCAAAACAATAATCTTGTTGATCCTGTAATCCTGTCTAAAGTTCTTTTAAAAAATCCAAATATCTTTGGCTATAATTTATATCGAATTCGATTTATTGAGGAGGGAAGTTCATGAAGATCCAAACTACAAGGTTCGGTGAAGTGGATGTGGAAGATGATCAAATTGTAAACATGCCCGAAGGAATTATGGGCTTTGAGGAATGCAAGCGTTATTCCCTCTTGGACCACTCCCCGGAGTCGCCCTTTAAGTGGTTTCAGTCCGTGGAAGACCCGGGCCTGGCTTTTGTAATTGTCGATCCACTGCTATTTGTGTCGGACTACCAAGTGGACATCCCAAAAGTAGACTTGGAACTCCTGGATATACAAAACCTATCCAGCGTCCTGCTCCTGGCCTTTGTCGCCATCAAGCGAGAGACTTCCTCCGTCACCGCCAACCTACAAGCGCCCATTGCCATCAATCTGGAAAACCTTCAGGGGAAACAACTGGTCATTCCCGACTCCATCTACTCTCCGTCCCATGATATCTCGCAACCCCAGGTCGTAGAATCTTCCTCAGCCGGTTGAGTTAGGAAACGGTAGAGACAAAAAATGTAACAACTGAGGTTGCCGGGTTATAGGTTGGCCATCTTGCGTCCTGTGTCTTCCTTGCCCTTCGTCCCTCATCCTCTCATCCATTCGTCCTTCGGCCTTCTCTGCCTCTTTCATCCCTCGTCCCTTCGTCTCTCGGTCTTTTAATCCTGCCCCATTTGTTGGTACTCTTTAAGGCTTGAATTCGAGAAATTAGTGTAATTCGTGGTTTAGAAAGTTTTGTGCTTTTTTGTGCCTTTGAGTCTTGGTGGTTTAAAAATCTAAAATATCTTTTTCCTTTTCTAATAAAACCATGCCTTCACTAATGCGAATCCTCATAAGTCGAAGCGATCAGTTTATTCTGGGGTTTGCGATTCTGCTCTTTCTGGGCATCCTGAGCGCGGACACGCCCGAAGGGCTATCCAGGGAAGGTCAGGGCGCCTCGGCCGTATTTGCGCTTTGCTTGATTTTGTGGGTGACCAACGCCCTGCCCCTTGCCATCACAAGCCTCCTGGCCATGGCCTTGATTCCCGTTGTGGGAGCGTTGAGTTCCCATGAAACCTTGTCTCTTTTCGGAAACAAGGCCGTCTTCTTCATCCTGGGAGCATTCATTCTGTCTTCCGCAGTAATGAAAACCGGGCTCAGCACAAGAATCGCCGTTTTTTTTCTTCGGAAGTTTGATTCCAGCCCAAGGATGCTGATCTTTGGCGTCCTCTTTTCCTCCGGGTTTATGTCTTTCTGGATGCCGGAACATGCCGTAGCGGCCCTGCTTTTCCCCGTTATCCTGGAAATCGCCCATTCCTTGAAATTGGACCCGAAGGAAAGCAAATTCGGACAGCCCCTTTTCCTGGCCCTGGCCTGGGGCGCGGTGATTGGCGGTGTAGCAACCTTTCTCGGTGGGGCGCGTAATCCCCTGGCACTGGGCATGTTAGAACAATTCAACGGCCAGAGCATCGGTTTTTTTGAATGGATGGTGGCGGTTGTTCCCATCTCCGCCCTGGTATTGCTTGCGGCTTTTGGCATCTTGATGGTTTTTTTTACCATCGATGTGGAAAGCGTGCAGCCGGCCAGGGACTCCCTGGAGAAGAAAGTCAGCCAGTTGGGAGCCATATCCTGGGAGGAAAAAATGGTGGGCTTTCTCCTTTTTTTCACCATCCTGAGCTGGATATTTTTCAGCAAAAACCTGGGACTGGCAAATATTGCCATATTCGCCTCCGTTGCGCTCTTCGCTTTCAAGCTCATCACCTGGAAGGATGTGGAGGATTATATCAATTGGGGAATCATCCTCATGTATGGCGGAGCCATCGTCCTGGGCATCACCATGCACAAAACCGGGGCGGCGGAATGGCTTGCCTTGTGGGCTCTTTCCTATTTCCACCTCTCTCCTTTCGGCCTCATCGCCCTCCTGGTGGTCATCAGCATGATCCTCACGGAATGCGTGAGCAATTCCGCAGTGGTGGCGTTGATCCTCCCCTTTGGATTGGGCCTGGCGGGGACCTATGGTATCGACCCGAAAGTTATGGTTTATTGCATCGCGGTGCCGGCGGGCCTCACATTTACCCTGCCCATGGGGTCTCCGCCCAACGCCATCTGTAGTGCGGCAGGATATTATAATGTGAAGCAGATTATCCTCCCGGGGATTATTATGAGCCTTTGTTCTTATCTGATTTTCCTATTTATGGCATCCACCTATTGGAAGCTTTTAGGGATAAGCCTTTAGGTATCCGTTTACTAACTCAATTGAAGATTGGAAGTTGGAAATTTTAAAATGCAAATTTAAAAAACATTTTTTCAATTCTTATTGAGAAATCCCATCAAATGCCAGTTTTTTTTGGTAAATTTAAAATTTCCAATATTCAATTTCCAATTTCCAATCAAAATCACCAGGATTCAAAACGACTTAACGTTTATGAGTGATCCTATGAACCAGGACCTTATTCTGTTGGTGGACGACGAGGCCGACATGCTGGAAAACTGTTCCCGTCTGTTGCGGAGTATGGACTACTCACCCCTCACCGCGTCCAACGGCAAGGAGGCCCTTCAACGCATTGAGGAGGAGTCGCCCGTCCTGGTGCTTTCCGACATGAAAATGCCCAAGATGGGCGGTATCGAGCTCATCAACCAGGTGAAGGATCGATGGCCCGGACTTCCGGTGATCCTCTTCACAGCATTCGGGTCCATTGAATCGGCGGTGGAAGCCATCAAGGAAGGGGCCTTCGACTACCTGCCAAAACCCTTCACGGCGGACCAATTGAGGCATTCCATCCAACGCGCCCTGGAAGCCGTGAGGCTGGCCAGGGAGAATCGCGCCCTGAAGGACCAACTCCACGGTCAATTCAAATTCGACAACATCATCGGCAAAAGCAAGGGGATCAGGAAGGTCATCGGCACCATCAAAAAGATCGCCTCCAACAATTCCAATGTTTTAATCTTTGGCGAGAGTGGTTCCGGGAAGGAGCTGATCGCCCGTTCCGTACATGCCAATAGCCGCCGCTCCAACAAACCTTTTGTCCCCCTGGATTGCGCCGCCTTGCCGGAAAGCCTTATGGAAGCGGAACTGTTCGGCCACGAGAAGGGATCTTTTACCGGCGCCCATGCATCCAGGGAGGGGATCTTCGAGACTGCCAATACCGGCACCCTATTTTTGGATGAAATCGGGGAGTTGGGCATGGAGCTTCAGGTGAAACTGCTTCGGGTCCTCCAGGAACGGAGGATCCGCAAGGTTGGTGGACGAAAGGAGATCGCAGTAGATGTCCGGGTCATTACCGCCACCAACATGAACTTGAAAGAAGCGATTAAGGAACGAAAATTCCGGGAAGAGCTTTACTACCGGCTGAACGTTATCTCCATAGAGATTCCACCATTGAGGGAGAGGATTGAGGATATTCCACTGCTGTGCGACTCTTTTTTGAAGGGTTTTTTTGAGTCCAACGAACTCCCCTTCAAGCCCATTTCCAAAAGAGCCATGGAGCGGCTCAAGGCATACCATTGGCCGGGGAATATCCGGGAACTGCAGAACTGCCTGGAACGAGCTGCCTCTCTGGCAGAAGGAGAGTCCATCGGCCCGGAGGACTTATCCGAATCCATTTCCCAGCCAGACTGGATGGAGTTGGAGTATAGTGAGGCGAAGAAGAATTGCCTGGAGAGCTTTCAGAAAAAGTACATGGAAAATCTTTTGAAGCGGTGCGATGGAAAAATGAGCCGCGCCTCGGAGCTATCGGGAATGCCCAGAATGACCGTCTATCGAATCATGAAGAAGATCGATATGCTTAGTGATGGATAGTAAAGAAGACACATTGAACATCCAACCTCGCACTCTGAACATCGAAAAAGGTAGGTTTTTTTGAGACAAAAAAAATGAATGTTTTGTATTCAATTTTAACCACCAATCTAAAATCTCAAATCAAAAATCTAAAATAGTTTCCCACCTTCTTCGACGTTCGATGTTGGGCGTTCGATGTTCAAAAAGGGTTTTATCAAGGAGCCATTATGCCCACATCCACAAACTACCCAACCCAAGAAATAATAAAAAAAATCACGGGAAATATTGAAGGCGTCATGAGAGGCCAAGCCGCCGCCATCGAAAAGCTACTGGTGGCCCTGGTAAGCGGAGGGCACGTCCTCCTGGAAGATTACCCCGGCACCGGTAAGACTACTTTGGCAAAGGCCCTGGCCTTATCCATTGACGCCGCCTTCAAACGCATTCAGTTTACCCCCGACTTGTTGCCTTCCGACATCACTGGTGTATCCATCTTCGACCAGAAAGACCAGTCTTTTCAATTTCATCAGGGACCGGTTTTCGCGAACATCGTGCTGGCGGATGAGATCAACCGGGCCTCTCCGCGTACGCAATCCGCTCTTTTGGAAGCCATGGGCGAGGGGCAGGTGAGCATTGAAGGAAACGTTCGCCCTCTGGAAGATCCGTTTTTTGTCATCGCCACCCAGAATCCCGTGGAATTCCATGGCACCTATCCCCTACCGGAGGCCCAGATGGATCGCTTCGCGCTCCAATTCAGCCTGGGCTATGTTTCGCCGGAGGAAGAGTCGGATATCCTTTCCGACCAAATGGAAGGGCACCCCATCCAACAGGTAGAAAAATGCGTAACTTTGCAAGATGTTTTAAAACTCAGGCAGCAGGCACAAGGTATACGAGTCAGCGCGGAGTTGAAACGTTACATGGTGGATATTGTGAGGGCTACCAGGTCTACGGAGGGAGTCCGGCTGGGGGCCAGTCCACGCGCTTCTCTGTCTTTAATGAAAACCTCCCAGGCCCTTGCCCTGCTGGAGGGATTGGAATATGTAACTCCCGACCACATTCAGGCAATGGCCGTTCCCGTCATCGCCCACAGATTGTCCATGGAACCACAGGCTCGTTTTTCCGGCCTCACCGCCCGTGGTGTGGTTGAGGAGATTTTGAAAAAGGTTGCTGTGCCGGCGTGAGAGAACTTGGTTCCGTTCACGGTAGCAAGAGAGAATTTTCCATTCCAACCAAATTTAGGGAAAAGGAAAAAGAAATTATGTCATCTATCTAAAATAGGAACTCCTTTTATAAAGAACATTATGCGGGAAGGAGTTGCAATATGAATGAAAAGATACCTGAGCATGTCATTAACTATTGGCTTCATTGTGATGCAGCCCCTTTTGCAACAAAAGACGGGAGTAAATGAGCTATGAGCATTAAAATAGAAAGTATACACCTTAAGAATTTCAAGGCTTTCAGAGATATCACCATACGTAATATTCCGAGAATGTGCGTGGTTGTCGGCGCGAACGGTGCCGGGAAATCGACTTTGTTTGACGTATTCGGCTTCCTTCGCGATTCCTTGACAGACAATGTGCAGATTGCCTTAAGCAAACGCGGCGGCTTCAAAGAGGTCAGGACGCGGGATACGGATGGCGCCATCGAGATCGAACTGAAATTCCGGTTTCATATGACGACGAAAACCACCGACAAGACACCTCTGGCAACATACACACTCGCCATTAATGAGAACAATGGGCAGGTCATTATTGAGCGGGAAGAACTTCGCTATCGACGGGGCAGCACCGGTCAACCGTGGAAGTTTCTGGCCTTTTACAATGGCGCTGGCGAGGCTGTTACCAATGAGTTCGACGATGTTGATGATGAATCCAAGCTTTCACGGGAAAAACAGATCCTGGCAAAACCGAATATTCTTGCGATCAAAGGCCTGGCGCAATTTCAACGTTATCCAGCGGTTATGGCGCTTGGTCAGATGATAGAGAACTGGCATGTTTCCGATTTTCATATTAGTTCCGCCAGAAGCTTGCCCGATGCAGGTTATGCTGAACATTTATCCCGAGAAGGAGAAAACCTTGCTTTGGTCACACAATACCTTTTTGAGCACAAAAGAGATGTATTCGATGAGATATTAAAGAAGATGGCCAAGCGCGTACCCGGAATTTCAAGTGTGAAGGCCAAGACTTCGGAGGAAGGCAGAGTCCTGTTGCGTTTTCAGGACGGTGCGTTTAAAGATCCGTTTCTTGCCCGTTATGTCTCTGATGGTACCATTAAGATGTTTGCTTACCTTGTGCTTCTATACGACCCCTCCCCTCATCCTCTGCTTTGTGTGGAAGAACCGGAAAATCAGCTATACCCAAGGCTCTTGTATGAGCTGATGGAAGAATTCAACGCCTATGCGCACAAAGGAGGCCAGGTCTTTATATCTACCCATTCCCCCGATTTACTAAATGCCGCCGAATTGGACAGCGTTTTCTGGCTGGTCAAAGATAAAGAAAGCGGGGTGACGCATGTCAAACGAGCGAAAGACAACGAACAGATCGCAGCATTCATGGCGGAGGGTGACAAGATGGGCTACCTGTGGAAGCAGGGCTTTTTTGAAGGGGTCGATCCGCTATGAGGACGCTTGTGGTTTTCACAGAAGAAATGTCCGCAAAGGTCATGCTGGAATCGCTATTGCCGCGCCTGGTTCCAATGGAGATTCATATTCAGTGTGTCGCTTTTGAAGGCAAGCAGGACCTGGAAAAACAATTGCCCATCAAGTTGAAGGGCTGGAGAACACCCGACACCCATTTTGTTATTTTACGAGACCAGGACAGTGGCAACTGCCATGATGTCAAGAGAAATCTTCAAAACATTTGCGAAGCGGCTAACAAGCCGGAAGTCTTGGTCCGCATCGCATGTCGCGAACTGGAAAGCTGGTATTTCGGAGATTTGGCTGCCGTTGAGATCGGCCTTGAAATCGACGGATTAACAACCCTTCAAACAAATGCGAAGTATCGTAACCCGGATAATATCATCAACCCCTCTACTGAGCTGAAAAAAATCACGAAGAATCGTTATCACAAGGTTAGTGGATCTCGCGTCATCGGAAAGCATTTGTCCATAGATAATACACGTTCACGGAGTTTTTGGAATTTCATAAACGGGGTTCACAGGATCATAACTTCCGAAGATGATTAAGGCCAAGAAAGGGTCATTATGTTGTCAATTTAATTATGTTTTGAGTTTTATGCCCTCATTTTTTTCTTGCCATGTTTTTCTTTAAAAGTACCCAGCCTCCAGGCTCGTTTTTCCGGCCTCACTGCCTGTGGCGTGGTTGAGGAGATTTTGAAAAAGGTTGCTGTGCCGGCGTGAGAGAACTTGGTTCCGTTCACGGTAGCAAAAGAGAATTTTCCATTCCAACCAAATTTAGGGAAAAGGAAAAAGAAATTACGATCATCTTTCTAATATAGGAACTCCTTTTATAAAGAACATTATGCGGGAAGGAATTGCAATATGAATGAAAAGATACCTGAGCATGCCATTAAAGAGATAGAAGAAGAAAGGGCAAGACAAAGAGTTGATGAGGCAGAGAAATTTGTTCATAGAATTGAACAATATTTCCGGAATTTTAGTTGTTAGTCGGCACAATTAAAAAAGACGCTCCCGTTCAATTTGATACCGTTGCAAAAGAATGTGCGGTCAGTGACCGCACATTCTGAAGTCGAACCGGAAAAACTGCTTTACGAACTGGCCGAAGCATTCAGCGCCTATTGGAAGCAGGGCTTTTTTGAAGGGGCGATCCGCAATGAGGACGCTTGAGGTTTTTACAAAAAAAATGTCCGCAAAGGTCATGCCGAGTCGCTGTTGCCGCGCCTGTTGCCGCAGCGTACCCATATTCAGTGTTTAGCTTTTGAACGCAAACACGATTATTGTATATTCACATCCATCCGTTATTGAAAAGATAGTTTCATGGCAAAAAAGAAAACAAAACTCGAACTGACGTGGATCGGGAAGGAGAACCGGCCCAGGCTGGAGCCGAGAATCCTGATTGAGGACCCGGAGACGTCCTACCACGCGGCTCAACGTCATAGCGAGAACGACATCTTCGATAATCGATTGATCTTCGGTGATAACCTGCTGGCGCTGAAGGCGTTGGAGCAGGAGTTTGCTGGAAAGATTAAGTGTATTTTTATCGATCCTCCTTACAACACGGGTTCAGCATTTGAGCATTATGATGATGGAGTGGAACACTCCTTGTGGCTGTCCCTGATGCGGGATCGGTTGGAGATTCTACGACATCTTCTCTGTGATGATGGCTCCCTTTGGATTACGATTGATGACAACGAAGCTCACTATCTCAAAGTCCTCTGCGATGAGGTATTTGGTCGAAATAACTTCATGTCCAATACTGTTTGGCAAAAGAAATATGCACCCTCGAACGATGCTATGCACCTAAGTGAAGATCACGACCATATATTGGTGTTCTCAAAAAACAGGACCTCCTGGCGGCCAAACAGATTGCCCCGGGACATAAGTTCAAACAGGTCCTATAAGAATCCTGACAATGATCCAAGGGGCCTGTGGCGCGCTGATAATTACAAATGCAACAAGAGTGTTGACGAACGCCCCAACCTTTACTACCCGATAATTCATCCCTCTACTGAGAAAGAGATATGGCCCAAGAAAACTGCGGTATGGCGATACAATAAAGAAACGCATGCGAAGCATGTAGCAGAAGGTCTGATCTGGTGGGGAGTACATGGTAACAACCAGACTCCGGCGTTTAAGAGATTTCTAAGCTCAGTAAAGAATGAAACGATGCCACAATCAGTGTGGGTATGGCAAGAGGTTGGTCACAACCAAGATGCGAAACGAGAAGTGCAAGCACTGAATCCTGAAGAGCCATTTTCTACGCCCAAGCCGGAAAAGCTTATTCATCGTATACTAACGCTCGCCACCAACCCCGGCGATCTCGTTCTCGATTCCTTCGCCGGATCCGGCACGACAGGTGCAGTGGCCCACAAGATGGGCCGTCGCTGGATCGGCATTGAATTAGGCGAACACTGCCACACTCACTGCATTCCTCGCCTGAAAAAAGTCATCGACGGCGAAGACCACGGCGGAATCACCAAGGCCGCCAATTGGAAAGGCGGCGGCGGTTTCCGTTATTACCGCCTAGGCCCGTCCCTCATCGTTGAAGACGAATGGGGCAACCCGGTGATCAACTCCGAATTCAACGCCGCCATGCTTACAGAAGCCATGTGCAAGCTGGAGGGTTTCGGGTACGCTCCCAGTGAGGATATCTACTGGATTCACGGCAAGAGCACGGAGACGGATTTTCTCTATGTGACCACCCAGTTCATGAGCAGGGATATGTTGTCCCGACTCAGCGACGAGGTGGGGCCGGAGCGCAGTCTGCTCATCTGTTGCTCCGCCTTCCGTTGCGACTTGGCTCAATTCCCCAACCTCACCATCAAGAAGATACCCAAGGCGGTCTTGAAGAAATGCGAGTGGGGCCACGACGATTACAGCCTGGAGATCAAGAACCTCCCCAAAGCTCCGCCGGAGCCGGAAGAGGAGGCGGAAGCCAAGCCCGCCAAGCCTCGCCGGAAATACGGCAAGGGCAACCCGGACCAGCTTTCACTGTTTGATACGGAGGAGGGGAAATGAACTTCGACAGACTCGTTTCCCTCTTTGAAAACACGCACCAAGGTCTGAAACAGCAGGCCAAGAAAAGTATTGATCTATCGTTAGTGGTACGTAATTGGTTGTTCGGCTGCTATATCGTCGAGTACGAGCTGCATGGCGAAGATCGAGCCGAATATGGGACCGAAGTGGTTAAAACTCTTGCCCAACGGCTTAAAAGAAACAACATTAAGGGGTTGTCGGAAAGCAACTTACAGCTTTTCCGCCAGTTTTTTGAAGCGTATCGTCGAATTTTCCAGACAGCGTCTGGAAAATTCAAGATTCCCGTGCTCGCGGGTGGCCCGGAACTTCAAATTGGCCAGACAATGTCTGACCAATTCGGCAATTTCCTGACAGATGAATGGAAAGGACTTTCTATTCCGCCGACGCAGTATGCGGAATTGACCGAAAAATTTTGTCTCGGCTGGTCACATTACGTGATTCTTATCCAATTGAAGGATTCGGGAGAGCGAAAATTCTACGAGATCGAAGCTTCCCAAAACAACTGGTCCGTGCGGGAACTGCGCCGTCAAGTGGACTCCGCACTGTATGAGCGCCTACGCCTCAGCCGCGACAAGGACAAGGTAAAGGCTTTGTCCGAAAAAGGGCAGGTAATCGAAACCCCGCAAGACGCCGTAAAGGATCCGTACGTACTGGAATTCCTCGGGTTGGCGGAGAAGCCGCATTATTCAGAAAACGATCTTGAAGCCGCCATTATTGATAAACTGGAACATTTTTTGCTTGAACTGGGTAAGGGGTTCCTTTTCGAGGCTCGCCAAAAACGCTTCTCCTTCGATGAAGACCATTTCTTCGTCGATTTGGTTTTTTACAACCGGCTATTGCGCTGCTATGTCCTGATCGACCTGAAACTCGAAAAGCTGAATCACCATGATCTCGGCCAGATGCAAATGTATGTCAACTATTTTGACCGTTTCGTCAAACAGGCCGATGAAAATCCTACCATCGGCATTGTCCTTTGCCGATGGAAAAACGACTCCCTTGTAGAACTGACTTTGCCCGACAATGCCAACATCTTCGCCTCACAGTATCAGCTTTACCTGCCGAGTAAAGAAGAATTAAAGCGACAAATCGCACTGGCGGAAAAAGAACTTGAAGAAAACAGAACCTCGAATGAAAGCGAGTAGGCGCAAATCAACGCAAAGAGGAAAATTAGCGTCCATTAGCGGTTCAAAAAAAGGAATTAAAGATGAGCATTCAACACGTCAACGCCATCAGCAATCGCCTGAGCCTACGCCCCCCGCAGCGGGATTCGCTGGAGATTCTGGCCCGCCTTTGCGATATCATCTCGCTTGAAAAGGATTCCGACACCGCCCAGACCCTGGAAACCATCAAGGCCGAGTTTCCCACCGTTGAGGATTTCGAGCGCGATTTCCCTTCCCTCTGCTTTGCCATTGCCACGGGGGTGGGCAAAACGCGGCTGATGGGCGCTTTCATCAGCTACCTGTACTTGAGCGAGGGCATCCACAACTTCTTTGTACTCGCACCGAACCTGACCATTTACAACAAGCTGATCGCCGATTTCACGCCGAACACGCCGAAGTATGTCTTCCAGGGAATTTCCGAGTTCGCCGTCAATCCGCCGGAGATCATCACCGGCGACAATTATGAGAGTGGGCGCGGCATTCGCAGTGCTCTTCTTCCAGGAAGTGAAGACTGGTTTGGAGACCTGCATATCAATATCTTCAATGTCTCGAAGATCAACAGCGAAGTACGCGGCGGTAAGAGTCCTCGCATCAAGCGCCTCAGCGAATACATTGGGCAGAGCTATTTCGATTACCTCGCCGGGTTGGACGACCTGGTGATGCTGATGGATGAATCCCATCGCTACCGGGCCAGCGCCGGAGTGCGGGCCATCAATGAATTGAACCCCATACTTGGGCTGGAGCTGACCGCGACGCCGCAGGTGGAACAAGGCCAACGCGCCGAGCCATTTAAGAACGTGATTTACGGTTATCCCTTGAGTAGCGCCATGACGGGCGGCTTCGTGAAGGAACCGGCGGTGGCCACGCGGGAGAACTTCGACGCCGCTAACTACTCGATGGAAGGTTTGGAGAAGGTAAAGCTCGAAGACGGCGTTCGGATTCATGAAAACACGAAGGTCGAGTTGGAGGTTTATGCTCGAAATAACGGCCAATCCATCGTCAAACCGTTCATACTGGTTGTCGCACAGGATACAGCGCACGCCAATGCGCTTCAAAAGGTTATGGAAGACGACACGTTTTTCGAGGGACGATACAAGGGCAAGGTGATTACCGTCCACTCCAACGTACGCGGCGCTGAGAAAGACGAGGTCGTGGAACAGTTGCTGAACGTTGAAAACCCGGACAATCCGGTGGAGGTGGTCATCCACGTCAATATGCTCAAAGAGGGATGGGACGTCACGAATCTCTATACCATCGTCCCCCTGCGGGCCGCGAACTCGCGAACCCTGGTGGAGCAGTCCATCGGCCGAGGGCTGCGTCTGCCCTATGGCAAGCGGGTGGGAATTCCGGCCGTGGATCGGCTGACCATCGTATCGCACGACAGGTTTCAGGAGATCATCGACCACGCCAACGATCCGAACTCCATCATCCGCGCCGGGGTGGTCATTGGAAAGGATATCCCCGTGGAGGGGAAGATGGCGGTGATCGTCGAACCCAAATTTACGAAAATCATCTCGGCATCCCCGCCGAAGGCTGGAGAGAATGATAAGGCCCCAGGGACCCGCAGTCTCTTCGATAACCCGGAAGAGCGGGAAGTGGCGAAGGCAACGTTTGAGGTTATCCGGCAGTTTGAACGCCTGCGCGGCAGCGACCAACTGCAGGACGCGGAGATTCTGAAGGAAATTGTCAGGAAGGTTGAGGATATCGCCAAGCCCAGGCTCGGACTTCTGTACGACAG
>JAJDAS010000627.1 GCA_029261755.1 Nitrospinia bacterium | reverse complement strand
CTTCCCAACTGTCCGGAAAAAAAGACAGTAATACAGGCCAATCTTCTTCCATAATTCTACACCTCCAAAAATATATATTTTGTTGGAAGTATAGGATTTAACAAGTTAAATGTCAACAAAACAACTTAGCGCTTATGGGGCAACGCCCCCGGAACCTGTGATAAAAATCATTAAAGCCCCGAAGGGGTGAAAGAAAACATCCTTTGTTTCACCCGCATTCCTAAAACCACAAGGATTGGAAGAGATTTTCTCACATCCCCTTCAGGGCTTATTTGTTTTTTTTCTGAATTCCGGGGGCGTTGCCCCCGGCTATACGCTTTCGGCCCTCCGGGCCTGAAAAATTGTCCTGTGAACGGATATATCCCTTCGTCCCTCAGTCTTTCCTATCCTGTCAAAAAAAATATTAATAGGATATACTTTTAAAAATGAGCGAGCAAATCAAGAAAGCCATAGCAAAGTTGATCCATCGCCAAGATCTGTCCCGAAATGAGATGGCCTCCGCCATGAGAGAAATTGTGGAGGGCCTTGCCACCGACGCGCAAATCGGCGCCTGGATTACCGCCTTGAGAATGAAAGGTGAAAATGCAGAGGAAATTACCGGAGCGGCGGAAGTCATCCGCGAAAAATGTATTCGGATTGACACAGGGGGAAAACCGGCAGTGGATCTCTGTGGAACGGGGGGGGACGGCGCCGGGACTTTCAATATCTCCACCACTGCCGCTTTCGTGGCGGCGGGAGCAGGGGTTACCGTAGCCAAACACGGGAACCGGGCCATCTCCAGTTCCTCCGGCAGCGCCGATCTCTTGAAGGCATTGGGAGTGAATATCGACGTCTCATCCCAGGTGGTGGAAAACTGTTTGAAAACCATTCAGATCGGCTTCCTTTTTGCCCCAACCCTGCACCCGGCTATGAAACATGCGGCAGGACCGAGAAGGGAAACAGGGCTTCGCTCCATATTCAACATTCTCGGACCCCTTTCCAACCCGGCTCGTGCCGAGGCCCAGGTGGTGGGGGTTTATGAGCGAAAATTAGTGGGAATGATTGCCCAATCTCTTAAAAACCTGGGTTTGAAGAGGGCCTTTGTGGTCCATGGAGCAGATGGGCTGGACGAGATCACTCTCACATCGGAAACCTTTATTTCCGAACTTTCCCAGGGGAAGATTCGCGATTATGCCGTAAAGCCGGAAGATTTTGGTTTCCGGAGTTGCCAATTAGCGGAACTGGCAGGTGGAGGACCCGAGGAAAACGCAAGAATTACCAAAAAAATTTTGGAAGGGGAACCGGGGCACCTACGAAACATCACTCTTTTGAACTCGGCCGCCGCCATTGCGGTTGGAGGATTAGCCGGGAATATTCATGAGGGGTTGGCCTTGGCAAAGGAGTCCATCGACTCCGGCAGGGCCTTGAAAAAACTGGAAGAACTGATTAAGCTAACAAACTTGTAACTACTCAGGCACAGAGGCATCAGGCACAAAGTTGGGAATCTTCCACCCACAAAGCATATTTGAATTGGTGCGACCGTGTATTTTTCATGAGATTGAGATTCATTGCTTTCACCTACAAATTGCGTATGAAGTCTCACTTTGTGCCTTCTGCCTCTGTGCCTGAGTAGTTACACAAATTCATAAACTTACAAGGAGTAACCATGGAAGATGCAAAAAGATTTGATGGCGAATTGGAAAAACTTTTGAAGGAAAAGGAAGATGCAACCGGCAAAGGAGATGAACGGGCCTTGGCCAATGTGTTCTATCAGATGGGCGACCTGCATTCTGAATTTGACAAGCTGGAAGAGGCATTAAAGCATTACGAGACCAGCCTGGATCTCTACAAAAAGGCAGGAGAAAATGTAGATTGTTGTGCAAACCTGCTCCAGATTTCTGGTGTTCTCAGCGATATGGGCAGAGTGGATGAAGGAATTGAGAAAGGTGAAGAAGCTCAGAAACTTTTGGAGAAGTTGGGAAATGAACCGTTGCAGGAAACGGCATTTTGCCAGCTTGGTAAACTCCATAAAATCAAAGGAAACTTTGACGATGCCCTACAGTATTTGAACAAGGGAAGACAACTTTCGGAGAAACTTAATAATCGCTCCAGGATCTCCATATACGATCTGGAAATTGGGTCGGTACATTTGGAAACCGGTAAATTGGACAGTGCCATCAAATCTTTGGAGCAATCCGGCAAAATCTGCAACGAAATTGGAGACGAGTTGGCCTTTGCACAAGTTACCATCAAACTGGGTCAGGCCATGGCAAAAAAGGGGCAATTTACTGAGGCCGAAGACCGTTTGGTGGAAGCATGCAAAATCTTTCAGAGGCTGAATAAACTGGAGGACCTGTTTGAGAGCGCAAAACAGTTGGTCCTGGTTACTTTGGAACGTGGAAAATCTGATGACGCCCAAGAGTATTCCAAGGAGGCCTTTGCCACAGCAGTAGCTTCCGGGGATCTGGTATTGCAAGCGGAAGGGCTGGAATTGATGAAAAAGGTTTCTGTCCCCATCAAGCATATAGCGGCTTATTATTCCGTTTTCTTAGTAAGATCCTTCGGGAAAAATGATGAGCTTTTTAAAAAATATCTCATTGACGTATTGGACAGATTAAAAAAGCATTTTGCCGAATTTCAATTTACGGAGATCACCGAATTTTCCGAGATTATACTCCTTAATTTCGCGAAGTCAAAAATGTTGAAGTACCAGCCCGTTTCTTTAAATGACATGGAAAAGGTTTTTGAACTCACACGTTGTATCGGCAGATCCAGAGGAGATAAATTGACCCAACACTGGCGTGAAGCGAAAGAGCTTTCCGAGGAGATAGATTCTTTAAAAGGATTGGACTTGGGCGTCAATAAGGTTTTAGACGGGTTTGTTTTGTAGGGGGACATGGTTCACGGTTCAGGGTTCCAGGTTCAGGGTTAAAAGCATATCCGCCTGCCGGCTCCATAGTCCCGAGGCTGTGGACACGGATAGCAGCCAGGCACTATCCTCGGGCTGTGGAGCCCTAATGCAAAAAACCTTTTTCGATGTTCGATGTTGGACGTTCGGTGTTCGATGTTCAATTTTTTTCAGCATTTTCTTCTAACCGGTTTGTATCCCCTTTTTAAAATTTGCTATCATACCTCACTATGTCCAGGAAAAAGTTTTTTATCCATATTCACCATATTTCTACCCACTTTACCAATGGGCTGTTTCCCGTTGCCTCGGTAATGATTACCCTTTACCTGTTAACTGGGAACGCTCTGTATGAATCCACGGCCTTTCATTGCATGGTCATAGGATTGCTGAGTATACCGGTTGCCTATGGATCGGGTGTTGTGGACTGGAAAAAGCGTTTCCAGGGTAGAAGAACAAGGATATTCGACCACAAAATAGGATATGGCCTGCTCTTTCTCATGCTGGGCCTGCTAACGGTTTTTATTCGAATATGGTTCGAGGAACAACTACAGATTGGCGGACCTTTAAAGTGGGTTTATATAAGCTTTACCTATCTATTAACTATGATTGCAACGTACCTGGGCCACCTGGGTAGCAAATTTATCTAAAATGTCGGAACTGTTAACGGGGCATGGCTACCGATTAGAAGAAATCTGCTATCTCATTCATAGAGGGAGTAATGGAGTGGTGGAGTACCGGAGTATTGGAAAAACCCAAGGCCAACGAAGGTCCGGTTTAACATGTAGGATGCCAAGGCAAATGACTCAATTGCATTGTAAAACGGAAATCCTGGCCTCATTACTCCATTACTCCATTACTCCACCCGTGCTGGTAAACGGCAACCTTTAAAAGCGTACGGAAAAGCCCGTGAACGCATACAAATGTCAAAAGCAAAAATAAAAGATTTAGAGTCCAAAATTGAAGCCCTGGTCATAGCCATACCAAGGGAGCAGGATGCTTATGATTTTTATTCGGAATTGGCTGAAGAGTACGAGGACAAGGCCTCCCAGGAGATGTTTGCCTATCTTGCCAAACAAGAAATGCAACACAAAAAAAATCTTGAAAATATCCTGAGGAGGTTGGAACTAGAACTTGAGGAGGCGAAGAAAAACAAATGATCCCTATTCACCAAATTTCTTTTTCGAACAATGGCCTCCGAAAACTGGACTTTTTTTTTTCTTTCGGACTCTTCCCCAAAGCCCTGTCCTGTTAAGTAAGCTCCCATTCCTTTTCATTCTCTTCCTTTCTCTTTTTCCTCTTAACGTCTACGCGGAGGAAGTTTCTCTTCAAAAAGCCTCAGATTTAATCCGCTCGGGCCAGATTGACGCCGCTTTAAAGATCCTACAGTCCGCCTCAAGCACGAAAAATACGCAACAAGCCCACCGTATTTCCTTTCTTATGGGAACCTGCTACCTCAAGCAAAAGCGCTGGAAAGAAGCCAAGGCTTGCTTCATAGATTTAATGGACAAATACCTTTCCCTGAATGATTATGTAGAAAAGAACATCATTTTATGCGACCACAAACTGGGTAATCATGGGGAAGCCATCAAAAGAGCTTATGGCTTTCACTCTCAGCACTCCATGAGCCGGTTGCTGCCGTATGTTCGGTTGCTGGTGGTCAAAAGTTATATCGCGGTAAAGGACTGGAGAAATGCCGAAATACTGATTCAAAAAATGCTGAAAAATAAGGAAAAGTACAATACCGCAGAGATCCATGGCTATTATTATGAGGCGCTTCTTGGAAAGGGATTGACGAAGGAGGCCTATAAGGTTCTTCAGAAAATTTATTACTACTACCCGAATAGCAAAGAGGCGGCAGGCTGTAAAGCAAAAATGAAAGGGTTGAGGAAAAAGAATCCAAAGCTCGTCTTCCCCAAACCGGAACCCATTATGTTTTATAAGAGATCGCTTAGCTTAGCCAATGCGGGAAGATATACATCGGCTATTAAAGAAAGCAAACTGGCCATGTCCGACCACAAGCTTTCCAGGAATCTCAGGCAGAAGCACTACCAAGTCCAGGGCCGCTCTTATCGGTTCCAAAAAAAATATCTCAATGCCACCAATATATACAAAACCTACCTTCGTAAGTTTCCCAAAGGGCCAAGAGCCAGCGAAAGTTTATACCAAATTGCCAGAATTCAGTGGAACCAAGGCAAACTGAATGAGTCGATTACAACCTGTAAAAAACTCACTGCCAAAGGCGCCAAAGACAAATGGGCGGTGAAAGCTCTAAGGATTTTGGGTGGTATCATGGAAAATAAGGGGGAGCCGGATAAGGCAATTCTTTATTACAATGAGTATTTAAAGCGTTCTCCCAAGGGAAAGGAGTCTGAAAAACTTGTGTGGAGGGTTGCTTGGTTAAATTATTTGAAGAAAGACTACCAAAAAGCTTTCAACCTACTCCAAAAGAATCTGAAAGAGTTTGGCTATTCCTCTCATTGGGGACGTAGCCTTTTTTGGGCAGCAAGATGTGCGGAAAACTTAAATCAACCAAAGGTTGCTGCAGAATTCTTCGACAAACTCCAAAAAACCGATACCTTCGGTTTCTACGGACATTTGGCTAAAAGATATCTCGCGGAAAAAAAACTTCCCCTTCCCTTCAAATTGGAAGCCCAAAAAGCTGCGAAACCTCCTGTTCAAAAGGTTTCCAAGCAGGTGAAGAAAAAAGCTGAGACTCCAAAACTTTCCACTGCTGCTTCCTATCACCTGGCAAGAGTCCGGGAGCTAACCGCCATGGCTCTTAATTATCTCACTCATAAAGAATTAAAATATGTATATAAAGAAGTGGATAAGAAAAACCTGGAGAAAGTTTTGTGGCTTGGCGGCTTATATTACAAAGCCCGTGTGTATGGCCCGCTTCTCTTCTTGATGCACAACTACCTGATCAAAGTGCCTCCGGCAAAACGCGTGGAACTCCCGGATGAATTTTGGCGATTCTATTATCCTCCGGCATTTTTGGATACGGTGAGAAAGGTCTGCGCGAAATATGGTATGGACCCCTACTTCGTTATCAGCCTCATCAGGCAAGAGAGCGCCTATAACAGTTGGGCTCGTTCTTCCGCCGGGGCCATGGGGTTGATGCAGCTAATGCCCAAAACCGGAAAAAAGGTCTACAAGAAATTGATGCGGGGAAAAAGGTTTAAAAAGGGTCTGCTATATGACCCTGAACTCAATATCAACCTGGGCATAACGCATCTTTCCAAATTGATTCAAGAGACCGAGGGGGATATGGTGAAAATTCTTATCGGGTACAACGCCGGTAGAAAAAGAATTGGTAGCTGGGAGAAAAGGTTCAAAGACCAAAAGGGAGAAGAGTTTATCGAAATGATTCCTTTTGGGGAAACAAAAGGGTATGTAAAAAAAGTCTTGAGAAACTACTATAACTATAAATGGATATACCAGAAGGGGAAAGCAGCTAATGAAAATCTATCACTACAAATCAAAAAACTTTGAATCGGTTCTAAAAAAAACACTGAAAAGGATCGACCTTTTCGAGCAGACCGAAATCCGGGAAAAGGTAGAAAAGATTATTCTTGACGTGAAAAAAAAAGGCGATTCGGCTTTGATCCGCTATACAAAAAAATTCGACGGTTTGGATCTGAATGCCCACCCTATCAAAGCAACGGAAAGGGAGATCGAGTCCGCATATAAATCGATTGACGAGCAATCCATCAAAACATTAAAGGCCGCCGCACGGAGAATCAAACAGTTCCACCTGCGACAAAAAGAGGCGTCCTGGAGCTATACGGATTCCGACGGGAACCTCCTGGGGCAAATGATCCTGCCCTTGGGAAGCGCAGGACTCTATATCCCGGGAGGAAAGGCTGCCTATCCTTCCACGGTTTTGATGAACGCTATCCCCGCGAAGATCGCCGGGGTAAAGCGGATTGTGGCCGTATCCCCCGCTCAAAATGGAGAATGCAATCCCTACGTATTGGTGGCGGCCCATATAGCCGGTGTCTCGGAAATTTATAAAATAGGAGGCGCCCAGGCCGTTGCGGCTCTGGCCTTTGGCACTAAATCGATTCCGAAGGTGGATAAAATAGTTGGCCCCGGCAACATCTATGTGGCGGAGGCCAAGAGAGCGGTTTTTGGAGAAGTTGGCATTGACGCCGTTGCCGGGCCAAGTGAAATTTTGGTCATTGCAGACCATACAGGCAATCCGAAATTTATAGCATCGGACCTTCTTTCGCAGGCCGAACATGACGAAATGGCCATTTCTATATTGGTCACCGATTCGGAATCTCTTGCCAAGGATGTAAAAAAGGAGCTGAAAAATCAGCTTTCCAAATTAAATCGCCGAAAAATCGCCGAAAAATCGCTGAAGGATTACGGACGGATTTTTGTTGTAAAGGATCTGAAGATGGCCGCAGAACTTTCCAATCGCTTCGCCCCTGAACATTTGGAATTAGCCGTGAAAATCCCTGATAAGCTATTGAAAAAAATAACAAACGCCGGTGCGGTTTTTTTAGGTCATTTTACGCCGGAAGCCCTGGGAGACTATGCCGCTGGCCCAAACCATGTACTCCCCACCGGAGGCACCGCCCGATTTTTCTCTCCCCTGGGGGTCTACGATTTTATGAAACGCACTAGTTTGATCTCCTTTACCGAAAAAGGCCTGCGGAAGATTTCCAGCACCGTTATGAACTTGGCGGAACTGGAGGGTCTGGAAGCTCATGGGAAGGCTGTGAATATCCGTTTGAGTTGATGCAGGCTGGCTCCATAGTCCTGCGGCTATGGACTCAGATAGCACCCAGACTTTATCCTCGGGCTGTGGAGCCAACATGCAAAAAAACGTTGGAACGAGGAAAATACGCATAAACCGAAAGTATGTACTATGAAAACTAATCCCAAAAACATTGATTCCGATTTCTTTTTTTTCGAAGATGAAAGCGAGATACAGGACAAGGTGCTGGTCCTGACCTCCGATTTGGAACAGTTAAAAACCATTCGAAATTTTCTCCAGGAACAATCAATCGATGTCACCGCTTTACGCGGTTTGGAAATGCTTGAGGGCCTGCTGATGCAGGAAAGCTATTCCTCTCTCTTGTTGGATTACAAGCTGATCGAGAAAGATTACTTACATTGGCTGGAACTCATAAAAAGCAAAGAAAGTGAGAGGAAACGACCCATAAAAATTATTTTATTGCTGCCCAATGACCAAAAAAAAATAGAGAAAAAGTTGCTAACCCTCGGAGTGGCAAAGTGTATTTTGGAAAACGGAGACGAATCGCGTTTACTAAAAGAAGTTCTCCGGTCCATTTTGAGTTTAAAGGTTGAGGAGGATACGGAAGGACCCTTTTCCCTTGCTGAACTTGAAGGCGAACCGGACAGGAGAATAGGGTATCAGGATATGATGAATCAAGTTGCCGAAGTATCCCGCAAACTGGAGGAGTCTCTAATCTGTGAAAAAAAGGCAAAGCTGGAACTGGAAAAAACAAACGAGGATCTTATTATTGCCAAAGATATTGCGGAAAAAGCAAACAGAGCAAAGACGGATTTCCTGACAAACATGAGCCATGAAATTAGAACGCCCATGAATGCTATTTTGGGATTTGCGGAAATCTTACAAGATAAAATTCATGACGAAAAAAATAAGCAATACCTTGCCTCAATAAGTTCAAGCGGGAAGTCTTTGCTTGCTTTGATTAACAGTATCCTTGACCTTTCCAAAATTGAGGCCGACAAACTAGAGCTTGAAGAAACAGCGACTAATGCCCATCTTGTTTTCAATGAAATGAAACAAATATTTCATCAGGAACTGGCAAAGAAAGACCTTGACTTCAAAATAGAAATTGAATCAGGGTTTCCAAGGGTGTTAATTGTTGATGAATATCGTTTGAAACAAATTCTTTTCAACCTGATAGGCAATGCTGTAAAATTCTCGGATTCCGGTATTATCAAGCTTTCTGCAAAAGCGGAACACCCTGGTGGCGCCTTAAACTTCATAAGGTTTATATTCTCTGTTGAAGATACGGGGTTAGGTATCCCGGAGGAGCAGAGAGAATCAATATTTAAAGCATTTGAACAAATACCAGGACAATCTCAGGCCAAATATGGAGGTACGGGACTGGGGCTTACAATTACAAAGCGCTTAGCCGAATTGATGAACGGTAAAATTTTGTTGTCCAGTGAAGAAGGAAAAGGCAGCGTCTTCACAGTTGTCTTAGAAGAAGTAGAGATTGCATCGGAAAACCAATTAGCAAAACAACAAAAAAACAGGCTTGATCCTGCTTCCATAACATTTGAAAAAGCATCGATTTTGATTGTTGACGATATTGAGTTAAACCGGTCGCTCTTAATAAGCTACCTTGAGTCTTATGACTTTACATTTTTTGAGGCGGCAAATGGGAAGGAAGCTATTGAAATGGCAAGGCGTTATAAGCCCGATCTCATCACCATGGATATCCGAATGCCTGTGATGGATGGATATGAAGCAACGGAATTTATTAAGAAGGATGAAAAGCTCAGGAATATCCCCGTGGTTGCCGTTACCGCATCGGCAATGAAAGAGTTTGAAGTACAGGTTAAGAAAATATGTGATGATTATATAAAGAAGCCCATCAGTAGGGCTGACTTAGTTGCTATATTGGTAAAGTTTCTAAAGCATTCGGTGAATAAAACAGAAGCCTTCGAGCCTCTTCAACCTAAAGAAAAGGATGAGGGCTCTTTGGAAGATTTTGACTCGGAGACGTTGAAAAAGTTGCCGGAGATGGTGAAAATCCTTGAAAAACAGTTGTTGCCTGTTTGGGAAAAAATCAGTAAAACCTTACCTATCGATGAACTTGAGGAGTTTGCCGAAAAATGCATAATGCTTGGAAACAAATACAATTGCAAATATCTTTCTATATGGGGAAAAGGTTTAATGTCGAAGGTAACCATGTTTGATATGGAAACTCTTCCGAAGACCCTGGGGCATTTTCCGGAGATTATAAAAAATTTTTCCCGCTTGTTGTAAACGTTCTTAAAAATCATGCAAGCGTTCACGGGTTTTAATGATTGAAAAATTCCAAACTTCCGTTTGTAGCGTTGCTACAACCCCCTAACCCCCTTCGCAAAGGGGGAATAAAAAGGGGGGGGTAACAAGGCTTGCACGGTAAATAAATATGTTTTTGATTAGCTATGTCCCGTGAACTCTTAAAAATCATTTAAAGGGTGAAAAAATATGGAAAAAGAAAAAAACATTGCCCGGGTACTGATAGTGGATGATACTCCTAAAAACCTTCAGGTTATGGTTGCACTCCTGAAAGAGTATCAATTCAAAATATATGTGGCTAATAACGGGCGGCAAGCGTTGGCTACGGCGGAAGAGGCGTTGCCGGATATTATACTACTTGACGTAATGATGCCGGATATGGATGGTTATGAAACTTGCAAAAGACTGAAAGAGATCAAAGTAACCAAAGATATTCCCGTTATTTTTCTAACAGCAAAGACCGACACAGTTGATATGGTTAAAGGGTTTGAAATAGGGGGTGTGGATTATATAGCCAAGCCTTTTAATAAAGTGGAATTGTTATCGAGGCTTAATAGCCATCTTGAGATCAAGTTTGCTAAGGATTTATTGAAAACAGCCAATGAACAAATTAATCGGCAAAATGAAGAGCTGGAAGAGCAAAATAAAAAAATTGAAGAAAAGGTCAAGGAACGAACCAAAGAGTTGCGGTCAGCTAATGAAAAACTTTCTGAAGAAATTATAGTACGAAAGCGTGCGGAAGAAGACTTGCTTAAAGCCAAGGAAGTAGCTGAAGACGCGAATCGAGCAAAGAGTGATTTTCTCGCTAACATCAGCCATGAATTGCGAACCCCCCTTACCGCGATTATTGGTTTCACCGAACTTACCCTTGCAACAACAAGCCTCCCCGAAAGACAGCGCCAATTTCAGGAAACTGTCTTGACTTCAAGCAGGAAATTGTTGGACCTTATCAATGAATTACTGGAATTTTCCATGGTTGAAGTAGGCAAAACCGTGTTAGACAAATCTCCCTTCAATCTGAACGATACCCTCGAAGATAGCTTTGGGACACTTTCCATGAAAGCCCGGCTCAAAAGCCTACAATTAAACCTCTCCATAGACCAGGACATACCCCATGCTGTAATTGGAGACCAGGGTCGCCTACGTCAGATTCTTTTCTGCCTGGTGGATAATGCAATAAAATTCACCCAAGAAGGAGAAGTACTCATATCCGTGGTATTAAGTGACAAAAAAGAAGACTTCGCAAGCTTCCATTTCTCCATTGCTGATAAGGGCATTGGAATTCCCAAAGATAAACAAGGAGTTGTGTTTGAGTCCTTCAGGCAGGGTGAAAGATCTTCCACGCGAAAATATGGAGGTACAGGTGTAGGCGCGGCTATTTCAAAGAAACTGGTGGAACTTATGGGAGGTGAAATTTGGTTTGAAAGTGAAGAGGGAGTCGGGACCACTTTTCATTTCACGATTCCACTACAGTTGCAGGCGAAAGAGGGTGAAGGATCTTTGGAAAAAGAATCCGGGGCTGACCTGGATCAGGCCGCTTCAGCAAAGGAAGCTGATCCCGGGAAACCTTTAAACCTACTGCTGGCTGAAGATAATCCGGAAACTCAGAAGCTGGTGAGAGCCTTGCTGGAAATGGAAGGTTTTAGTGTTGATATCGTTGATAATGGCAAACATGCGTTGGAAATGCTGGAGAAAGGTGATTACGATCTTCTCCTCCTGGATATTCAAATGCCAGTCATGAACGGTTGCGATGTGGCACAAAACATTCGACAAGGAGAAAAGGGCTCAAACCGTCACATCCCGATAATCGGTATGACCGCTTTTCTTATAGATGAAGACCGGGGGAAATGTATAAAAGCCGGCATGGATGACTACATATCCAAACCATTTGAAACCCAGGAGTTGATTCGAAAAATCAACAGGATCGCTTTTGGGGAAAAATAATGGAATTGCTCTGCAGGAGTCAAGGATAAAATAACTCGTTACCTATCACTATCAACGAGTTGCTTTAAACAGTTGAGTAAACTGTTCAATTTTGTTTCATACTTTTGCAGGTGGGAATAGATGTCTTCTGCCGTGGATTCGTTATAAGTATGGGACGTCCTGTTTCTGTCGTCACGCATATCCAGCCATGTACCATCATCTTCAATCCAACCAAGCTTAAAAGCGGCCCGGAAAGCCTGTAGAGGAGAATGGCATTCCATATCCTCTTTTTGGGCAAATCTCTTGATGCTTTTCCATGCAAGCTCAAAAGTGTATTCAAAACGTTGTATTGCAGAGTCCCTGACCCACTCCGTTTTTGGCTGCTTAAGCGCTTTCCCAAAACTCATCAAAGCTTTTTCATAAGACCGTAACACACTTTTTAATTCTTCTTCAGTCATATGATTTCCTTTTTGTTTTTCAGTGCTATTTTCCTGAAAGAATCCGGGACGGTGGACATATCCACCACATCAAAAGTATGCAAAGTCCGTAATTTTTCAAGATCCTCTCGTATTAGTTCCATTACAGCCCCTCTAAGAGAGGCCGGGCCAATAATCCCTATATCCCAATCCGACCCGGGGTTGTCGTCCCCTCTTACCCTGGAACCAAATAAGACAGCATGGTAATCCCTTGAGGGCAAGTGGTTCTTTAGCAATAAAGCAACTTCTTTTAGATTCGGTGTGGTTTTCACTTTACACAGTCCCTTATTCCCAGCCTCAATTCCCCTAGGGTGGATGACCCGCCATTGGGAGCGCAACGCTCCATGCCGTCATGGCAAACCACATTATACTTTCAGGTAGACCGTTGTACAAGAAAATATCGCCAGATAAAAAAATAAAGACGGGTTTTTGTTTGTTGTGGGAAATCGATGTTTAAGATAGTCGTAGGCAAGCAAAAGATAAAAAGGAATAAATTCTACCCCCTTCACCCACCATTTTTCCTCCCACACCCCCACGCTCGCATAACCAATCAACACCTCCTGGCTTACCATAATGGTCCCGGTGAGAAGAATCCAAGCCCGATTAGGGAAAAAGACAAGAAAGGGAACCATCCACGTAAGGTACCAAAAATGAAATGTGGGTGAACAAAGTAGTAGGAGCCCTATGGACCAAAAACAGATTTTGAGGAGTGATGTCTCTTTTTTCTTCACCAAAACCATTAGAAGGACTCCCATGGTTAACAATGCAATGAAAACCTTAGTTAAACCCAATGGCTCCAAAAAAGCTGAAGAAAGATTTTGTAATCTGGTTATGGTGAAAACCCATTCCAACGCTCCATAAAGGCTATGGTTAAAACTCCAGTGAATAGAATAAATGGTGAGCCCAGAGAATAGATTCTCATGTGCCTCAAAATAGTAAGGAAAGGAAATACAGAAAATCAGGAGAAAAAAGAATAGAAGAGGGGTCCATCGCCATGAACGTTGAACTAAGAAAGGAAAAAGGAAGATGGTGTATATTTTAGATAAAAAAGAAAGGGCCAGTGTGCCAAAAGACAGCCATCCTTTTTTACGCATTAAGAAATAGATGGAGGCAAGGAGGCAGCAGGTGGCAAGGGAGTCCATGTGCCCATCCAGGGCGAAGGAAACCAAAATAAGTGGATTCCAAAGATAGATGAAAACCCGTTGGACCGGTTGATTGTTTTCCTTAAGAATCAGGAAAACCAACATGGCGGTTAGTAAGTCCAGGTAGACAAAAGCGACCTTGAAAAGGGAAAGGGAGTGGCCAAGCTTATTCAGGAATAAAAAAAAACCTGGGCAAAAGGAGGGTAGATGGTTTGAATATCTTTGTGGTTGATATTTTCCCAGTACGGGTCTCTAAAAGATTTCAACTCCTCGGCGGCGGGGGGATAGAGGTAAGGATTTATGCCATGGTACTGAACCCGTCCATCCCATAAATAACGGTAGATATCGTCGGAAAGGGAGGGTTGCGCCATGAGGAGGGTGATGCGAAATAGAATGGCCGAGCCAAAGCCAAGGAAAATCAAAAAGGAAACCATTCCACCTTCAGCTTTTTTCCCAAGCCAAACCGGTATCGCCAAGCAATAGGCTAAAAAGGCAAAAAAATAGACGGCAAGAAAGGCTGGAAGTTGTTCTTGAAGGTTTCCTAATAAAAGAATGGCAAGGCACGACAGCTCAATGGCAATGGCGGAACAAATGATGGTTTTTTTGTTGTCCACCCATGCCATGGGGGAAAAAGTTTTTGTAGAGACTTTAGAGCGAAGCGGGCTATTTGCCATACACCATGCGCCTTATTGGGTTGGGCGGGTGGGTAGGTAATCCGGCTGGATTCGGTACGCCTCCTTAAAGGCGGCCCTGGACTCCGGGAAGTTTCTCAATTGGTAGAGGGAATACCCCATATAGAAATGAGAACCGGGGTGAGATGGAAACTCTCCTGTTGCGGCTTTGAATTCCGCAACCGCTCCCGAAAAGTCTTTCCGAGCCATTAAGGCCAGGCCTTTTTTGAAATGCGGGTTCTCAGGGGGTGCCGACGTTTTTTCAGGTATAGATTGGGTGGGAGGCGTAGGTGAAAAGGATGGCCCCGGCTCCTCAACCTTTGCGGCTCCCCCAATGAGACTCAGCGAGTCCGGGCTTTTCACCGGAAACGTTACGGGGATTTGGTCCATCGGAAATAGGGGAGAAAAATTTGGGAGAACTTCGAAAGCTTGTTGGAAGGAGTTCCTGGATTCCGGGAAATTGCCTTGCAGGTAATGGGTATAGCCGAGGTAATAATAACCTTTTGCGCTGATCTCGCTATTTTCCCTGGTGGTGGATTCGAAATGTTGGATGGCGACAGCGTATTGTTTGCTGTAAAGGGCTCGAAGTCCTTTTTGTAGTTCCGATTCAGCGTTCTGGGAACTTTGCGCGAGGCAGAGTGGAGGGAATGAAAAAAGAAGGACTAAGAAAAAAGAAGCCGCCCCAAAGAGGTAGTTTGTTAACGATCTGTGATAAAGAGCTGGGAAAAACCTCATTTTATTGAGTGCCGTACCGTTGAATAAATTTTTGCGCGTTGTCGATCCATATCTTTTCTTTTTGGTATTTATATTCCGGCAGGGCTTCGGCATTTTGGTTAATATTTTTCATCATTTTTAGGGCATCTTCGAGACGCCCGGCTTTTTTGAGCAAGAGGGCGTATTCGTAATAAGCCTTGAAAAAGGAGTAAATATTGACAATCACTTCGTACACTTCCATGGCCTTATCGTCCATCTCTGCTTTCCGGTAGCTTTCCGCCAGGGCAAGGAGAGCATTGCCGTAATCGTATTTTTTGTCCTGGGCTACCAGCACTTCCAGCACATGGACTGCCTCGATATATTTTGCTTGCCCGAAAAGGGCTTTGGCCAGACCATATTGGGCATCCAGTAAATCTTCTTCTTTTTCCACTGCTGCAGAAAGATGAGATTCCGCTTTTTCCAAATCCCCGGCATAGAGGTACTTCAGTCCCAATTCCTTATGATGATAGGCTTTGCCGTGGAGTTTGACCACTTCTTCCAGCCTTTCAATCTCGGCATTGGCAGGC
Organism: Nitrospinia bacterium; assembly: GCA_029261755.1. Taxonomy (GTDB): domain Bacteria; phylum Nitrospinota; class Nitrospinia; order JACRGO01; family JACRGO01; genus JACRGO01. The sequence continues at coordinate 19,315 of JAJDAS010000627.1, read as the reverse complement.
CCCGCACTATTTCCAAAATTAAACTTGGCTTTAACTTTTACCCCGGCAAGCTTCACGGCGACAAGGTATACCAGGGCTCCAATAGGCCCGAAGAGTAGAATGACGACAATCCAGAAAAAATTTTCCCTTCTTTTAATACAATCAACCACCATCCAAATTTGGAAGGCAAATCCGGCAAGAAAAAGAGTTGTTGCTGATTCCACTTAGTTTTCTCCTTATGTTTTCAATAAAAAGTAATTTTACCTTGATCAGCTGTTTAATAGCAATAGATTTTGGCTATGGAAGCTTTCGTTGCAAATCTTCTAAGTCCCTGATTTTGTGCTTAACAGGAGATTGATTAAGCTCAAGGGAAAAGATTATAGCGTATCAAGCAATGTCTATAGATTGGACTTTAACCGCTATTTTGCTATCATAGTTGTTTTCACAAATTTGGGTGGTTAGTGGATATAGAAAGATATTTGAAGGATATGCAGGAGGTTGTCAACCGCGCCTTGGAGGATTCCATCCCGGAAAATGCCGATATCCCGGAATCTTTGAAGGCTTCCATGAGGTATTCCTTATTCGCGGGAGGCAAACGTCTCAGGCCGGTTTTGGCCATAGCGGCTTCGGATGCGGTTGGCGGGAAGCGAGAGAACGTGCTTCCCAGCGCGGTGGCCACGGAAATGATTCACACCTACACTCTAATCCATGATGACCTCCCCGCCCTGGATAATGACAATCTTAGGCGCGGTAAAAAGACAAACCACAAGGTTTTTGGAGAGGATATTGCCATCATGGCCGGAGACGCATTGCAGACTTTAGCCTTTCAGCTTATGACCGATCAATCCAAAGTAGATATCCCTGCGGGGACCATTCTGCAAGCCGCCCATGAGATGGCCTCGGCCATAGGAGCAAGCGGGACGGTTGGTGGACAGGTAGTGGATCTGGAATCGGAAGGCAAGAAGATTGCTAAAGAAACGGTTCAATATATACATACTCGGAAAACAGGGGAGCTTATTAAGGCGTCGGTGCGCACCGGGGCATTGACCGGGGGAGGCAGTCCAAAAGAACTCGGTGCCTTGTCTAACTTCGGGGAAATGATCGGTTTGGCTTTCCAGGTTATAGACGATATTCTGGATATTGAAGGATCCGAGGAAACCCTGGGCAAAGATATTGGAAGTGACCTGGAAAAGGAGAAAGCCACTTATCCTTCCGTTTTTGGAATGGAGGAATCGAAAAAAATTGCCTCCGATCTGGTGGATTCAGCCGAAAAGGAAATTTCCTTTTTTGATGAAAAGGCCGATCCATTGAGGCATATCGCCAGATATTTCCTGTCCAGAACAAATTAATGGTTCAATAGGTTTCTCAAATACTTTTTTTATTTTAATGTGAAAATTTTATGCCAACTCTTCTAGATACAATCGATTCGCCGGACGATCTAAAAAAAATTCCCAGGCAGGACCTCCCCACTCTGGCCCAAGAAATCAGAGAAACCATTATTGAGACGGTTTCTAAAACGGGTGGGCATCTTTCCCCAAACCTTGGGGTGGTGGAATTAAGCCTAGCAATCCACTATGCCTTTAATTCTCCCAAGGATAAGGTTATTTGGGATGTGGGTCATCAGGCCTATACCCACAAACTGCTCACCGGAAGGAGAAAAAACTTCCATACTCTACGCCAATTTGAAGGTATTACCGGGTTTCCCAAGGTCTCGGAAAGCCCCCACGATGCCTTTTCCACGGGACACAGCGGAACCTCCATCCCAGCGGCAGTGGGTTTGGCGTGTGGAAGGGATATGAAGGGAGAAGACAACAAGGTCATTGCCGTTATTGGTGATGGATCTATGACTTCCGGAATTTCCTTTGAAGGTTTGAACCAGGCAGGAGGGATGAAAAAAAACTTGTTGGTGGTCCTGAATGATAATGAGATGTCCATCTCCCCCAATGTGGGAGCACTCTCTTCTTACCTGAACAAAATTCTTACCGGCCAGCTTTTTAACAAGATGAAGGATGAGGTAGACACTTTGCTGGAGTCCATACCCGGTATAGGAAAGCAGATTTCCCAGTTTGCCCACCGAGTGGAGGAGCAGGTGAAAGGAATTTTTGTGCCGGGTCGAATTTTTGAGGATCTCGGCTTTGTTTATATTGGGCCCATTGACGGTCATAACCTGGAACACCTCCTGGATGCCTTTGAGAATGTGAAGAAAATGAAGGGCCCCCTACTTGTCCATGTGGTGACGAAAAAAGGAAAGGGTTACCAACCGGCGGAGGATCGCTCGCACTCCTTTCATGGAGTATCACCCTTTGATGTGGATAGCGGCAATGTCCATAAGAAACAATCTGCACCTCCTTCTTACACCTCCATATTCAGCAAAACCATGGTGGAATTGGCGAAGTCGGATGAGAAAATTGTTGGAATTACCGCAGCTATGGCCGATGGGGCTGGTTTGGCTGAATTTGCGGAAATATTCCCGGACCGTTTCTACGATGTGGGTATCGCGGAGCAACATGCCGTGACCTTCGCGGCAGGTCTTGCCCTGGAAGGTTTCAAACCTGTGGCCGCCATTTACTCCACTTTTTTGCAGAGGGCGCTGGACCAGGTTCTCCTTGATGTGTGCCTGATGAACCTTCCGGTCACCTTCGCGGTGGATCGTGCCGGCATTGTTGGGGAAGATGGGCCGACTCATCAGGGGGTTTTCGACCTTTCGTTATTTCGAAGCTTTCCCCATATGGTAATGATGGCGCCAAAAGACGAAAACGAGTTCAGGCATATGTTAAAAACCGCCATCGACCACAAAGGGCCTGCATTGGTTCGTTATCCCAGGGGATCCGGCCTCGGAGTAGAGTTAGATGAAACCATTGAGACGTTGGAAATAGGCCGCTCGGAAGTCCTCAAAGAGGGACAAACCGCAGCGATTTTTGCCGTGGGAAATATGGTGGCACCAGCTTACCAGGCAGCGGAGATTCTGGAGCAAGAGGGTTTCGACGTGGCTGTAATCAACGCCAGGTTTGTGAAGCCCCTGGATGGTGACGCCATTGAAAAATTTGCAGAGGCCACCGGTTGTATCATTACCGTGGAAGAGAATATGCTCCAGGGTGGCTTCGGAAGCGCGGTGATGGAATTTTTGGAAGAAAGAAATATTTGGAACGTTTCCGTGAAACGAATTGGCATCCCTGATCAGTTTGTCGAACATGGCGCCCCCGGCCTTTTAAGGAAAAATTATGGACTTGATGCCGAAGGCATCGCCCATACGGTTCGTAAGACCCTTGAGTCCAAGAGCAAAGGTTTGAAGGGGCACTTAAGGGATTTGAAGCAAGCGGTGAATATCCAGCTCTCGTAAAAGGCGTAAATTTGGAGCAACAAGTATAATTTGGCCGGGCATTTATGAAGGCTTATAAAGCTATCATTATTGATGTTTTTGAGGAAGATCGTTTTTTGAATCGATTTTCCTTCAGTACGGAGTCTATATCCATAGGGCGGCACCCAAACTGCGATATTTTTGTCAGCCACTCCACAGTCTCCCGAAAACATGCGCTCATCACCTATGAAGGAAATCAGTGGTTCATAACCAACAAAAGCCCTAATGGAGTTTACTATCAAGGCAAGAAAATTGACCAGCAAAAAATCAAACAGGATGATGACTTTCAAGTAGGTCCCTTTAAACTTCTCGTGAAAAAAATAGTGGCCAGTGATTCCACCGCCTATAAGGTTTTTGACGATGATGGAACATTTATCGAATTTGGAGATTCATAAAATCCCATTGGCAAGAGAAGCGATATGCATGGCAGGACCGGATTTTGCCCCGGTCTGATCCTAATCAGCCATTTTTCTCAACCCCCCAACTCCCGGCCCATGAACCCAGCCAGACTGCTTTTTTTTTTGGTGAACGTCCTTTTTTCGTTTTCCATGAAAGGTTATTTTGTCAGGCGGTCCTTCAATATCCTGCTCTCCTCCTTTTTTCAAATTATCAGCATATCCCTGGTGTCGGGTGCCTTAATCGCCTACTCCACCTTTATTTTAAGCGCTGGTAATCCTTTTGGTGTTTCTCTCCAAAACTTTCTCCCCTTTTTATATTCCAGGTTGGTGGTTGAAGAAATGTGTCCCTTGGTGGCCTTTATCACTGTTTTGGGCCAATGCTGTATCGGAACAGGCATGGATCTTCATGAATGTGCGAGGAAAGGGGAAATGGAAATTTTGTATATTTATAAAGTAAATCCAGTGGCTTTTTATCTCAGCCCCTTCCTGTTTTCCGCAATATTGCTTGCCGCGATAGCATGCAGCGGTTTCATTATTGCCTCTTTTGCCGTCATTTTCTGGATGGTTTATTTGAGTGAGCCTGGCTACTTTGTTGTAAATGCCGAAAAGTATTTGGGAATGATTCAGCCGGGAACCATCTCTTTGATTTTTGTTAAATCTATTTTGTTTTCCCTCATTGCCTCTTTGACAGCTTCTTTCTACGCCATGGGTTCTTATACAAAAACAGGGAAGTACAATGTGTCCATGGTCATTGTGGCGTCAATCCTTTTTTCCATAACCGTGGATTTTGCTTTCCAATTATTAATATAACCAATGGCGCAAATCAAAAATCAGGAGCCGATTCAACTAACCATCAAGTCGCCCTTATCGGTTGCCGGGGAACCTGTACATCTTTCCGACGAGGAGGTAAGCCTGGGGAGAGGTGAAAACCTGATGTTGCTCTGTGAAAAAGGAGAGATGGGCTCTGCCCTGGTGAGAGCAATCCTGGGTTTGGAGGAACTATCCAAAGGGGCTATCAATGTCGATTTCGGAGAAAAAAGAATATGCCTTGCCTCCAAAAAAAACCTGGATTGTTTCAAGGAAGAAATAAGAATGGCATATGTCTCGGAAGACGGTTCAGATTTTTGCAGCGACTTAACCTTTATGGAAAATCTATGTCTGATTAAAGATCGGAATGATTTGGAATTTGATGAAAGGGTTCAAAAGATCTCGTCCGACTTCATGGTCCGGGAAATTTTAAACGATTATCCTCTTGGTACAAACGTCCATCGAAGAAAAATTTTTTCGATTATCCGTGCATGGGCTTCATTACCTGATATAATTGTTTACTTGGATCCTTTGAAACATCTTGACGATCTCAGTCGCGTGGAATTGTTGAGAAACTTTGCCGAATCGAAAAAAAAAGCTACCCGGCTAAATGTTGTTTATGCTTTTTCCAGGGGAGAGTTTTCGGATGTTTTGGGGAATTTTCGTGTGGTGGAGATTCTAAACGGGGTCGGAGCGTAAAATGTTTTTTTTCAATAAAAAGAGCGGAAAGGGTTTTCATGAAGATGCTTTTTGAAGGGGTAGTCGAATCTCCAAAGCTCCGGTTTTTAGTAGGGCTGGCGTTGCTTATTGGTGCACTGGCCTCCGGTATGCTCTATCTAAAAAATATACGTTACAACAAACAGTATCAGTTTTTTCCTGCGAGCGTAAAAAGTTTGCCCAACGAAATCATGGTTGGCTCTCCCATCAGCCTTTTTGGGCTTGAAGTGGGGAAAATAGAGGGCATTACTATTAATAGCCAATATGATGGGATCGATTTAAGTATCTCGGTTCTAAAAGAAATCAGCCAAAAGATGACGAAAGATGCTAGTTTAACCATTATTCCCAAACTTTTTGGCTCTCCTGAATTGATTCTTGACCTGGGCGCAAGCCCCGAAATGTTTGGAATTGGAAACGCTATCCCGCTGATGGTGGAAAAATCGGCCGACCACCTGGTTCGGGAAAATCTAAAGTTACTTTATGAAAACATCATCCCGGAGATATCTGCGGGAGTAAACAACTTCTCCAGGGTTGGGGAACGGTTGAACAAAATTGATCTGGATGGCGTGGGCCCAATGATCAATGGGCTCAAGGAAAATATGGCACAAATTAGTGGCTTTGTTTCCTCCATGAATGAAATACAGGGGGATTTAAAAAAAATGATGTTCAAGATGGACGCTGCCATGGGAAACGTTGTGGACTTTACTGGGAAAATCAGCAAATTTGCTGAAAACACCCTGGAAGGGGAAGAAGATTTGGGCTCTGCCATCAAAAGGATTGTCAATAATACAAGTGGTGTAATCCAAAACGTGAATAATCTCTCCAGCAAAACAGAGGTGTTGTTGGGCCATTTTGAAGGGACGGGAGCAGACCTGAAAAAGATAAGCGCTGATTTAAATAAATTTACGGAAAATCTGCCGGCCCTATCGGAAAGCATCAATACCATGGTGGACGACTTTTCCATCGTCGGCTTGGCATTGCAAAGACACTGGCTGCTAAAAGGCTATGTGAAACGCCTTAAAAAAGATGTCGAAGAAGAAAAGATAAAGCTTAGATAACTCTGTACGTAATTGACCCGATCCTTAAACTGCAAACTGCTGTTCCTTGATCATTTTGCCAAGTGACATAACCGATAGAACATCCCCATCTTGTGAATCATGAAAGCCTTAATCATCGAAGTCTATAAAAACGATAAACAGACAGAGTTTTTGCAAAGGGCAACGGTGCGCCAAAAAGAGCTTTACATAGGCAGAGAAAAAAATAATCAACTGGTTATTTTGGACCCCAATGTATCAAAAATTCACGCCAGAGTTACCCATGAAGATGGGAAGTTTTACCTGGAAGACCTGCAAAGTTCCAATGGAACTTTTTTGGAAGGGGAGAAAATTCAAAAAAAGGAAATTAAAGGGGGAGAAAGCGGCGCTATTGGTTTCGTACCTGTTAGCTTCAAGCTGGAATCAACTGCCAATGACTCCACCCTCATCGGAAGGGAAGCGCCAAAGTCGGAACAAGGGACTGTTCTTCCCACCGATTTGAATCTCCCCAAACTGTCTTATGAAGAAGGCGGCCAAAAAAAAGATTTTGTCCTTGTTGAGTCAGTCGTAACCATTGGCCGTGGCGAGGATTGCAAGCTATGTCTGAACGATGAATCGGTTTCAAGAAACCATGCGGAGATCCACAAAACGGGTCCTGAAATTGTTTTGAAATGTGTGAGCGAAAAAAATGTAGTTATGGTGAATGGAAAAATTTATTCGGAAAAGAAATTGAAGGATGGGGATCAAATCCGTTTGGGATACGTAGAACTGAATTTTGATGCTGGAAGCATTGCCTACGGAAAGGATGACCTGGCTTTGGCAAAAGCCTCGGAAACGTCGCCCCAAATTTCTTCTCCAGCTATGGTAGAAAAGGTTCAACCAAAATCATGGGCAATGGGCGCCTTATTCATTTTAATTCTTTCCTTGGCGGCCTATTTCCAATTTTTTCACCAATCTCGAGATGTGCTCCTTTTGACCCAAGGGCTGGAAGCTAAGGGAAAAAGGCATTTTGATAAAGCGGAAAAGTTCTTCCAACAGGTGATGGAAGGTTCCCCGGGAACACAAGGGTATGAAAGAGCCTTGAAGGAATTGACCCAACTTTACATTGTTGTTGGCGATGAAGAAAGTTTGCTGAAGGCAATCCGTTTGCCGTTTAGCAACCAACAGGATCAGGCGCGGGAAAACCTGTTGGAAATTTACAAACAGAAGTCCTTTGGAATGCTGGCGGAGGAAAACTATTTTGAAGCCAAACAGTTCCTGAAAGGGAAAGCCGCCCAAAAAGAGTTGGGAGGCTACGCGAATCGCCTGAGTGAATTTGCCGCGAAGATTTTTTATGACCATGGAGTTCAGGCAAAAAATGGAGAGAAACTATCCAAAGCCAAGGAGATGTTTATTCTGGCGGAGGATTTTGAAAATACCCGGCACTCTCTGGAGGCAAAAAAACTACTAACGGAGACCGAAACGAGGATCAAGGCTCAAGAGGAAGAAGCTCGAAAAGAAGCAGAAATGCGTAAGAAAAATTTGAAAGAATTTTCCACGAAAGCCCAAACCTATTATAAAAAGAAAAGATATTTCCGGAAATCCGGTGAGGATGCCTTTCATTATTTTCAAAAGGTTTTAGAGTCGGATCCGACAAACCAAGTAGCCCGTGATGGGATAAAAAAGATCAAGGAGTCCACCATCGCTAATGCTCGGAAGAAATTGAGCCGAAAAGATTGGAGACGAGCGAGAGAACTGTTTTTCAGCTATTTGGAGGTGGTTCCCGGAAATGAGGAGGCGCTGAAAGGGATCAAAACCTGCAATAAGAATCTAAAGGCCGTGAAAAAAATCCGCAAACCCAAAAAAAACGTGCCTGATCTGAATCAGTTTTTTAAAGAGGGGATAGAGTGAAGTGGAGATGAGAAGATTCCTGTATCCCGGAGCCGCAATATCGCATAACGCAACAAATAATTACGTGTTTTTCTAATCAGGCCTCGGGGACATATGAGTGAATGCTACCCATGGGACGGTTATCTACGTATAATTAATGCACATTTTATGAGCATTCCCACGATATTGGGACTGAATTTTAATAACTATTCTTGGATAATCTTTAAATCTTTGCGTTAAACAAAGGGTTCCAAGGATTTTATTAACATCGCTTCAGAGACAGGTTTTGATATATAACCGTCCATTCCTGAGCCCAGACATTTTTCCTTAAACCCTTCAAAAGCCAAGGCAGTGAGGGCTATGATGGGAATATGGAATGGGTGGGCCTTTTTATTCCCAATTCCGTAATCCGGGTTTTGCATTTCCTTTTCCCATTTTCGAATTGCTCTGGTCGCTTCAAGCCCATCCATCACCGGCATATTGATGTCCATAAGAACCAGATCAAAATTTTCATTTTGGACCATGTCAACCGCCTCTTTACCGTTTTGGGCGATCACCACTTCATGTTCATTATTTTCCAATAAACGACCAGCAATTATTTGGTTCACCTTATCATCCTCCACAAGTAAAATCCTTAATCCTTCCGTTTCCTGAATGGGGCCGGATAATTGAACCTGGCATTGTGATTTAGGTCTTGAATCTGTATATTTCAACTTTACCTTCCTATTGGTTTATTGCGGAATGGGGTGGAAATTAGCAAACCCCAAATAAATTTTTTATGCCAACTCCTTCCCTAACCCTGAAAACTAATTCACAAACCTCCTTACCTTATTGATGAACTTCTCCATATTCAACGGTTTAGTGATAAAATCACTTGCGCCTAACCCTATCGCCTTTTCCTTGGTTTTCATCGCTTGACCCGTAATCAAAATAATCGGAATGTCCTTTGTGGCGGGGTCCTTTTTAACCTTTTTAAGGAGTTCGAAGCCACCCATTCCAGGCATTCGGATATCCGCTATGATCAAATGAATTTCCTTACCTTTTAAAAGCGTCAATGCCGCCTCGCCGTTTTCCGCTTCCAGGGTGTCCGTTTCTATTTTTTCCAAACTCATCTTTAGCATAAGACGGGTTTCCCGGTCATCATCCACAACTAAAATTCGCGGTTTCATATAAGGAAGTTCAGCAAAAAAAACACTACCTTTTTCCAGCTCCGATTCCACGGTGAGGTTGCCTCCATGGGCCTTTATAATTTCATATGCATAAGGGAGTCCCAACCCAGACCCCTTTTCCCCGGCGGTTCCCTTGGTAGAAGTGTTGACTTCTTTTTTAAAGATATCAGGGAGAAATTCCTCTTCAATTCCAATACCTGTATCTTTTACTGCCATGGTGGATTTTTTCCCTTGTGGAACAAACAGGCTCACCCGATCTCCTTTTTTGCAAAACTTTATGGCGTTGGATACGAGGTTTTGAATTACCGAATGATACAACTCATAGTCGGCATAAAACCTGATTCCTTCAGGGACTTCATTAGTCAACTCAATATTTTTTTCTTTAGCAAGTTGATTTAAACGCTCTAACACCATATCCGAGATAGAATGGGCGTCAAAAAAGTCCGGTTTTGGAATTATTTGGCCTGATTGCAGTCGGCTTAGATTGAGCAATCCCTCAATGGTATGAATCATCTTCTCGGCGTTATTCAAAACGATCTTTACCATTGCCTTTTGTTCTGGTTGTATGGGGTGGTCTGATTCATCATGTAAAATATTCAGAAATCCCATGATGGAAGACAATGGCGTTCTGAGATCATGAGCGACTAATTCAACAAACTGTTCTTTAATCTCCGTGGCCTTTCCCGCCTCTTCGTTTGCCTTTCTCAAAGATAAATTTTTCCATTCCAACTCTTCCGCCAAATCTTTCAAATTACTCTCGATCATTTTACGCTTTGTAACATCCTGTACGGTACCCAACATTCTTATAGGTTTGTCCTGCGCGTCGAAAGTAACATCAGCATGCGCATGGACAACACGTTCGGAACCGTCCGGCAAGATGATTCGGTGATCAATGTTGTATGTTTTTTTTTCGTAAAGGGCTTCATCTATTGATCTTTTGACAAACTCCTTGTCATCGGGGTGGACAAAGCTTACAAACGCTTCGTAGGTGGCGTCAAATTCATTTGGCGATATTGCAAAAATATTACAACTTTCATCCGACCAGTGAAGAGTATTTCCCACGATATCCCAGTCCCAAAAACCCAGGAGAGCTACGCGCTGGGCCTCTAAAACCCTTGCCTTGCTCTCCTGGAGCGCCTTTTCCGTGATTTCGCGCTTCTTTAATTCATCATTCAAACCACCCACAAGTTTTCTGATATTTGTTGATAAGAGAAGTCCTATGCCTATGGTCAGTAATCCCACAAGGAGAGTAATTATCCAGAGCGTTTTTTTAAGCAGCTCCGAAGGAGCAAAAATTTCATTAAGTTCATACTGAAGAGTGTATATCCATCCCAATCCTTTAAAGTGTTTGTATCCTTTTGAATGAGAGTGAAAAGAAAGGAAGTTGCCATGCGGGCTACGCTTTTTCTCAATAGAGGGAAAGCCATCTTTGCTAAGCTTGTGAGAGGGTACGGGAACTGAGTCCTGAAGCGGCTTGTTAACATCAGTGGGAAATATGACCTTCCCATCTTGATTCATCAAGGTATGCCTTGTTTTTTTGTATATGGAAAATAATGGACTTTTGCTTATATCCTTCAGTTCATTGATGACCTCCCGAATGTTGTAAACTATCTTGAACGCACCGATAAAATTTCCGGCCTCATCTCTAATTCCAATGCCTATATCAATGGAATTAACACCTGCGCTTTCATCAAACTCAACGTCTTTCACATAAAGTCCATTCTGTTTAGCTGCCTGCCACCATTCTTCATCGTCCTGACGGTAATCGGTTGTCTTCCCGGTAATGGCGGCGTTAGCTCCGTATTTGTTTGTGAGGATTATTTCCCCAATGAGGGGATAGCCGTATTTTTCTTTATAAAACTCCAATTTTTCCTGAAGTTCATGGGCCAAACGATTATTCATCAAGGATCGCATAAAAGGGGTGATGGTTTCCTTTGGGACTGATGTCCATTCCTTATCCTTCGAATCAATGAATTCTTGAATATTTTCAAGTTTTTCAAACTCCAGATTTGATTTTGTAACGCCTTCCAGAAGTATGAGGTCTCTGGAGTATTCCTGGAATATTTCGATCCTGCGGTGTATGATTCTGTCGATATTTTCCAGGAACCCGGAGATAAAGAGCAGGGAATCTTTTTCAATAGATTTTTCCAGGATACTTTCGCTGGTCTTGATGGAAAAGTAACCGCCGAATAGGATCAATAAAAAAACCAGTAAGAAGGTGATGGCAAATTTATTGATGATTTTCATGGGAAGTTCCTTGGATTTATAGTTATATTCTGCCAGTGGAAGAGTTTTTGGCAAAAAATAAATGATTTACTATGGGCAAATGCGTATTTTTATATGCATTGCATGTAGATTTATGTTTGTTTTGCACTGTTTTAAGCTTTTAAGGCGAATGGGATAGTTAGTGGCTTTTGAAGGAATGAAACCCAATTGTGAAAGTTCTTCATAATAAAAAGTTCAGTTATTCCAAAACGTTCACCAGGCAATGAATGCCGCCCCTCAACTTGGTGGTTTCTACCGGGACTTTAATAACCTCAAAGCCAGTTGATTGGAATACAGCCGTATTTTTCTTAATAATTTCTTTGTCCTCTATTGACTGGCTTGCGGTAAATATGGGCATGAGCATTGTTTTTTGGCCTGTGGTTGCGTCCGTGTAAGGGATGGAGTTGACATAATGTTCGTACTTGAGCAGGTTGCTTGCCGTCATATTGATGTCTAATATTTTGAAGCCCAAGGAACGAAGGGCTTTTCTGGCTTCGATCAAGAAACTTTTCGCTTCTTGCACAAGGGCCAAGTCCTCTGGTAATTTTGGGTTTTTCCCAATAATACGGGAAACGGCCACATACCCATCCTCAAGAAAGATCATAGCCTGGTCCAGGTGGAACATGTGTTTAGGTTGGTTCCCTTTGCCAATAAAGACTATCTCATCTACACCGAATTTCTCCTGAACAATATATTTAATTTCCTGGTTTGATGGAATTTCTTGTGTTAACACTTTACGAATAGCGTTATTGCGCCTTAAGAAGTCTAACCCCATAAAAGCAATCCTTTTTTCTTTGACTTCTCCCACAAGTATATTCCCCCCGTGGAAATGGAAAGGAACCTGCTTAACTTCAAATCCGATGGAAGATAGCAGTTTGATGTAAGAATTGTCAGGTATTAAATCCATTCCGGATATCAAAAAACATCTGTGGATTAGAGAAAAAAGTATTTGGGTATTTCCTTCCGGGCTAACCAACGGTTCAAAGGTATCTTGTGCCCAGAGAGAACCTTTAGGAAATAAAACAGATTCTTCATTATCCAGTTTTATGCGGCCAAGGTCTTTTTTCCCTTGGTTTAAACAGGCGTATTCAGGGCCATTCATTTTTTTTGTATCGAAAGGAATCAAAATGATATTTTGCCAATAAGGTTTGTTTTTTAATTGAGAGCGAATATTATCCAGATTATTTTTCGGCAATAATACAAAAATTTTCGTATATTCAGGTAACAGGGAAAAGAGATTGTGATGTAGACTCAGGTTTTCATCCGTAATAGAAAGAGAGAAAATAACTTGCTTAAGTGTCCTTTTGTATTCCGGCATTAAAATGGGACGCTTACTTTGCTGATTAAAATAATCGGCCCAGAGAACAGCTACAAAAACCAGAATTAGGCAGGAAAGAACTTTGATTGCAAGCAAGGCCTTTCGTTCCCATAGTTTTTGGGTTTTGCGTGTGGTGGTTTTATCTTTGCCGCTCCTTTTTTTATGAACTTTTTTTGTTTGTCGTTTTTTTTTATTCAAAGGTATTCTTTTAGCGTTTGAGTTTTCGCACGAAAAAATGAAATTTAAAAGAAAACGCTATGATGCTTAAAGTTAAAAGCAATTTTTTCCTTTGCAATTTTGTTTCTTTGTTCCATTCAAGATGAATAACCGGACACGTTTTTTACCAAACTCCCCAGATCTTCAACAGATTCCGCGTCGGTCCATTCCTTGGTCACCCCACCCTTGCCTAACCATTTAATCGCCGTATAACTCTTGGAAACATTGGTGGTAATGTTAGCGTTTTTCATTCTCGGGTAATACAAAACCTTGATTTGCGATAAGAAAAGACCCGCATCCAAAAGCCTATCTATGATTTTTTCAAAACTTTCCGTATGTACAGCTACAATTAAGACACTCAGTTTTCTTATTTCGTAAGGGTAAACATCGTAATATTTAATCCTGTGAATCATTTCACCCATTAAATCAACAATGCCGTCACCATGAGGATTATTAATAAATTTAAAGGCCATATCCAAAATGATCTTATCCATCCAGGAATAATAAGATTCATCGAGTGGATAAATATGGCCCAGGTAAGTAAATTCCCCCGGCAAGGAAAAGACAATACCGGTGCAGGTGGTGACCCCATGGGTCATAAGAATATTGCCTGCTTGCCCTTTGGAATACTCATTAATATCCACCCTAATATTTCCTTCATTGAAACCATCATCCACAGGATCAATAGGACTTCCTTTGGACAGATGAGCATATATCTTGGGAATATATTGGCTCTTATTTTTTTCATAAGCTTCCGTTATTACTTCATCTTCATCGATTTCCACCACAATAACCCAGGTCGTATTTTCAAAATCAAATTTTTCAACAGAACTAAAAACCCTAATTCCCCTATAATCCTCTGTCACCAGCTCTCCTTTCTCATTATTTAAGGCCATTTTAATGGCTTCCGTTTCTACTTTACGCTGCAAGGAGGATCTTTTATCAATGAATCTGGAATCTGTTAGCATCATATGAGCTTCATTTACCAGGTATACCTCCCCGGTTTGGCCAAAGATTTCGGGGTCCCTTTTGGCAATCATAATGGAATTAATGGCGTTGAGGGAAAGCTGAAAGGCTATCCATCCCAGGGTATTTCCATTTGAGGTAATTCGTTTTACAAAAAAGGCCGCAGGCTCTTTTGAAGGGGAATAATGGCCGAAATCAATAAACCTAATGCCTGGAAATTTCTTTAAGGAACGGGACAGTTTTGTCTTTGCAATATCTCCTGCAAAAATGTTTTGCTTGAAGTCGTTTTCCAGTTTAAGGGAATAAAAGACTAGGCCATCGTTACGGATAAAAAGGATGTCATAGAAGCCGGCGTACTCTTTTACATAATGTTTGTCCATCTCCAGCATGTCGCTTCTTTCAAAATTGGAAAAACGTTGCGTGAAGCCCTCTCTACGCAATTTATTGAATATACTCATTAACATTGGGTCTTCATGGGCGTTTTGTGTTTTCTCTTTTAAGTGTTCCAGTTTTTTTAACACTCTCTTTTTTTTATCTATTCTAATTTTTTCAAGTCTGTTGAAAGTCTTTTTGCTAATATCGTTTTCAGAGGGGAGAAAAACCCAAAACAAAATTGTTGCAAGGATAATGAATAGGCCGAAAGGAAGAAGAGCCTGTTTGCTTTTCCATTGAAACTCTTTGAAATAAATTACTGGTTTTTTAAAAATCAAGGATGTACCCCTTTTATGAACGAACTCCCCGGGAGTGGAAAACCCGAGGAGTCGTAATGAAGTAGAGCTTTATTCGTGGGGAGGGAAAAAGGCTCTACAACTTAATAAGTAGTTTTTAAAGTTCGTTAGCGGCAAATCATTTTTTTGACTTCCTGTGGTTTAGCCTATACTGTATGAGTTGCTACTTGCTTTTTCAGGATTTTGTCTCCTTTCAAATCTCCTTAAGCTCCTCCAGGGAAAGAACCTTGTCTACATCTAATAAGATAATCACTTTCTCATTAACCTTGCCTATGCCGAGGATAAATCCTACATCCACCTTTTGTCCAAAAGAGGGAGGAGGTTCAATCTCACCCTCCTTGATGTCCAGAACTTCCGAGACAGTATCGACGATGGTCCCCATAAGTAAAGAATCCACATCCACCACGATGATGCAGGTTTCCTTGGTGTAGTCGGTCTTTGGCATCCCGAATTTTAACCGAAGGTCCACCACGGGAATCACCTTTCCTCGAAGATTAATAACGCCTTCTACAAAATCAGGCGTTTGAGGAACCGGTGTGATATCCTGGATGCCGATAATCTCCCTAACCTTTAAAATCCCCAAACCATACTCTTCATCACATAATACGAAGGTCAAATACTTCCCTTGCACATGATGGTTTTCTTGTTCCATAACAGCAGTGGATTCTTCCTCTTTCATTAGCACTCTCCCAAAAAAATGAATCGCAGAGACGCTTAGGCAATAAGGTTATCATTAATGACGAATTTCCCTTTACGCCTTCTCATCTCCGCAATTCATAAAGTCAACCTTAGAAATCTTTAAAATCCTCGTCGCCCATAGGAATAACTTCATTGGGCTTTACCTCTTTTGCCTTCGTATACTCAATGGTCCTTACCTTTTGAGGGGCGTTCAAGGTTTTAGGTTTTTTGAAATCGAAGTGGTGGCGCTCCATCCTTTTAACCGGCCTTGCAGCAACGCTGTCCATCTGAACCTCCTTGCCTACTATCTGGGCAAGTTCGCTTACAATGTCATTCAGGTTTTCGGCCTGGGCGGAAAGTTGTTCGCTGGCGGAGGCGTTCTCTTCGGCGCTGGCTGCGTTTTGTTGTGTGACTTCGTCCATTTGCGCTACCGCTGTGTTTATCTGTTTAATCCCCTCGGCCTGCTCCTTGGAGGCGGAGGCTATTTCCTCAATGAGTGTTGCCGCCTGGCTGACGTTATCAAGAATGTCTTTTAAAACATCACCAGCTCTTGTGGCAACGCTATTGCCGGCTTCGGCATTATGAACACTCTCTTCGATTAAGGCCGCAGTGTCCTTGGCTGCCGTGGCGCTCCTTTGTGCCAGATTTCTTACTTCTTCCGCAACCACCGCAAAGCCTTTCCCCGCTTCACCTGCGCGGGCTGCCTCCACGGCAGCATTCAGGGCAAGGAGATTGGTCTGGAAGGCGATTTCCTCGATTACCTTGATGATCTGAGATATTTTTTGGCTGGAGGCGTTTATCTCACTCATAGCTTTCAATAGTTCATCCATGGCTTCTCTCCCGTTTTCTCCAGCTTCCATGGACTTGGAGGAAAGCTTGTTTGCCGTAACCGCGTTTTCTGCGTTCTTTTGTGTCATGGTAGAGGTCTGCTCCAGGGATGCGGAGGTTTCCTCCAGTGAAGCGGCCTGTTCCGTGGAACCGGCGGCCAGTTGCTGGCTGGATGTGGAAATCTGGCCTGAAGCACTGGTCACCTGGCCGGAACCCTCGGAGAGATTATCGATAATTCTATTAATGGGTAAGGTAATGGAGCGGGCGATTAAAATGGCCACTGCAAGAATCGCGGCAATGCCTATAATAGCCACAATAAATATGAGCCATTTAATACTATTCACGGCGGCAAATGCCTCGGATTCGTCTATTTCCGCAAGCAATGCCCAGGTGGTGTCTCCCACTTTTAAGGGAGTATAGGCGGAAAGGACAGGATTGCCGTTATAATCGATTATGATCTTGGCGTCTGTTTTGCCGGAGAGGGCCTCTTGGCTTGCTTCGGTATTCACATTGCCCTGATTGGGATTTGCAAAGGACGCCTTAACCGAATGATTGCTGGGATCAAGAAAAGAGTCGGACCGCATAAGCTTGTCCGATCCTATTAAATAAGTTTCACCCGTCTTACCCATGCCTTCCCTTTGCTGCATGATTTCGTTAATGGCCTCCAGGGAGAGTTGAAGGGCAACGATTATTTCCACATCGCCGTTGTGCTTCACGGGTTGGGCAATAAAGGCGCAAGGTTCATTGTTGCTGGGAGCATAGGGTGCAAAGTCAGCCAAGCCATATTGGCTGGAATTTGACACCTGCCGCACAAGTTTTCCCAGGTTGGAACTGCTATACTTGCCGTTAAGCATATTGGTCTGGTAATCCGCTTCTTTGGTCGCTGTATAAAAGACATAGCCGTCCGGGTTTATCAGGAAGAGGTCATAATACCCATACTGTTCTATGTATTTTTCATAATAATAATTACCCTTTTCGTCCACCGGACAAAATGCCTCGGCCACATCGATCTCGGCAATGATGGCCCATTTGAGACCTTGTATGTTAAGGGGCGCGTAAGCGGAAAGAACAGGGTTACCGTTATAATCCATAATCACGTCCGCGCCTGCCTTTCCTGCCAAGGCCTCACGGCTGGCCTCGGTATCCACGCTACCCTTGGTTGGATTGGCAAAAGACGCCTTGAGCGAATGATTAGTGGGGTCGAGGAAAGAGTCGGATCGCATAAGCTTGTCCGGTCCCACCAGGTAGGTCTCACCGGTTTTGCCCATGCCGGTACGTTCCTGCATGATCTTGTTGATTGCGTCAATGGAAAGCTGTAGGACTACCACACCGATAGTCCTGCCATTTCTTTTTACCGGAGCGCCCACAAAGGCGGCGGGTTCGTTATTGGATGGCGCGTATGGCTCGAAATCCTGGACAGCCACTGAATTCCTGGCTTTTTGGAAAAGCTTGCCAAGGGGGCTGTCTTTTAATGACCCATTAATGAGGTTTTTTCCAAGGTCGGATTCCTTGGACACCGTATAAACCACATTTCCGATGTTAGTAATGAGGAACAGGTCGTAATATCCGTATTCATTTTGATATTGTTTCAGCCAGGAGGCGTATTCGTTTTCCACTCCGCTCCAAGTTGAACCACCTGCCTTTTTCCCTTCGCCCATAAAAGCGGAGTTAAACTCTTCCAGGGCCGTGATGACAGTATCATTTTTTGACAGTACTGATACGTCCCCCAGTCGCTCACCGAAATACCCTTCAATTTGACTCCTTTTAATGGTTTGCAAGGCCGTCAGTTTGGAAAAGGCTTCATCTCGAAGCGTATTAACCGTTTCCATCAGCACACCCATGTCGCCCTTTCGTTCGCCAAAGAATTTTTCTATCTGGGTCTTTTTTATTTCCCGGACGCCTTTCAGTTGGTTAAATGCCTGATTGGATAAAGCATTGCTGGCATTTGTGAGAGACAATAATCCCACAACGGCAAAGGGAATGAGCCCTACGCACAGAAAAGCAACTAAAAGTTTCGTTGACAGTTTCATGTTTTTAAACATGGTTTCCTCCTCCTATAAAAAGGTTAATTTTATTAACAAAATTTATTATGAACTGATTATAATTATTTCTAATCGTAAAGACGACAAAGATGGAAAGTGTTAAAAGGTTTCTCCACAGTTTTCGTCTCTTTAATGAATTATCAAACCAGGATTTGCCCATAGCAGAATTCTTCGGTAATCACCTCCTTATAGTTCTTCCAATATTGTTTGGATTTTTTTGATAACTTTTCTTTTGTGAAGGGTTTTTGGAAATACCTTGAAACATTCATCGTAGCTAATCGATGGATTAGATTGCTTTTAAAAGAGTTATTAATGACCAAGGTCTTAATAGAGATATTCTTTCTTTGCAATTTTTCTAATATTGTAAGTCCATTTATTTCCGGTTCGTTAATATCCACGATTAGAAGACTAAATACTTCATTTGCTCCTCTTTTATGCATAATCATGGCAAGGGTTTCTTCTTCATCAACTGCCTCAAGGACATCATATTTCTCTCTGTTTAAGGAACATACAAGAGAATTACTGAGACCTGATTGATCATCAATTATCAATATGTTTTTCATGGATTTCTTTTTTCCTTCACGCCTTCCTTGGCGGAATTGGCAGTTTTGTTATAAATCGCACATTAGTCCTATAAATCTGGAGAATCCTTTTTTGATAGGGAATCCTCAATTTCCCCAAATATGGATTCCATCTCTTTTTGGTCCATAGACCCTTCAAATTGTTTTTTTAAAATTTCCCGGAGTTTTAAAAACTCAGGCGAAGCGGGGTCTTTTACATGCCGGAGAATGAAATCGAGATTTTCGTTTTTTCCAGCAAAATGAAGAAAATGCAAAATCATATTTGCAAGATAATCACAAAACCGGCTTTTTTTCTCTAATTCGAGCAGCATTGTTTTTCCCCATATGTAATAGAAGCTGTTGAATTTACGGTGGCCTATAGT
>JAJDAS010000626.1 GCA_029261755.1 Nitrospinia bacterium | reverse complement strand
TATCCCCTCCTTCGCAAGGAGGGGAAGAGCGAAGCGAAGGGGAGGTGTCTAAAAGTGGTTCACCATCTATTACGTGAATTTTTCAACCTCCTCCATGCCACTTAGTCAACCGTGAAGTCCCTCATAATCATTCCAGTTTTTAACGAAGAAGACCATGTGGATGATGTCATCAATAAGGTCAAAATGTACGCCGATGATGACATCCTCGCCATTGACGATGGTTCCACTGATCGTTCCAAATCCATACTAAAAAAAATTCCGGGCATCCGGGTTTTGGATCAGGACCAAAACAGAGGCTATGGCAGTGCCCTGATTCAGGGATTTGCCTATGGAATGGAAAACGGATACGATGTGGTCCTCACCATGGACTGTGACGATCAGCACGAGCCGCATCTCATCCCCAAATTTCTCGAAAAAATCCAAGGGGTGGATATCGTTTCCGGGAGTAGATACCTCAATCCCGTTCCCAAGGAGTTGCCTCCTCCTGAGTCCAGAAAAGGAATCAATCAAAAGATTACCAAAGCCATCAACCAGATAACCTCTTTTGGGTTGACCGACGCCTTTTGCGGGTTCAAGGCATATAAATCAGAGGCCCTGAAGAGGTTGGATCTGGATGAGAAAGGTTATGCCTTCCCTTTACAACTCTGGATTGAAGCCTTTGCCGCTGATTTGTCCTTGATGGAAATCCCGGTGGGGCTGATCTATAAGAATTATAATCGAAGTTTTGGTGAGAAACTGGACGATCCAACCCATCGATTGCGGTATTACGAGGAAGTTATCCAGAAAGCGCTTTCCAAAATTGATTCGCCCGTTGGCGTTATGTAAGGAAGCTGGAAAAAATAAAATCCCTCAAACCTCATGCAGGTTTAGGTAAGATTTGGTAGATTCGATTGAGCCGAATCTGAGGCGTAGCCAGGCGTACGTTGATGGTTTGGCGAATGAGGACCTGCCAGAGATTGCCTGAAGATGGGTGGGAGTTGGTGGATTTTACTTTTCCCCGCTTCCTAAAATGTCGGGACGTGGCTCAGCCTGGTAGAGCACTGCGTTCGGGACGCAGGGGTCGCTGGTTCAAATCCAGTCGTCCCGACCATTCTTTACTTTATTTTTAAGGCACTTAACCCTAAAAAAAGTTTCGTATGGTTTCGTATGGGGCCAAAGGCGTTTTGTGTCGGATTCTTGACTACCCTTGTTTTTGGGCCATTTGTTCACTGTTTGCCAGTCTATCCAAAAGTGAAATAATCTTTCCTGTTCGCAATGCTTCAACGTGTGTATAGGTATCCCGTGCAATGTCTGGTGTGTTGCCTAAAACATCCGCTATCTCTTCATCCGTTGCTCCCACCATTTGTAATTGATACCCAAGACTGTGGCGTCCAAAGACATTTAAAGTGACGAACGTATAGCCCGCCTTCTTTCTTGCCTTATTGAATATTTTCCGAAGTCTGGTATTCGTGTAATGACGCTCAACAGACTTTTTTTCATCAAGTCCTCCTTTTGGGTGAAAGGTAAGTGGTTTAAACTCAGCCAGGGTCATTGCTGGGAGCGAACTGCACGAATACCGTAGAAGCCACAGAATGGCCGAGCGCCCCTGCGAGTGCCACCTCCGACAAAGTCAACGCTACGGGCGCAACAGGAGCCCGCCTCCTCGGATGACCAATACGCATAAGCCGCATAGTCGGCAAATATAGGGTCCAAAGAAAGTTTGTACTTAGAACGCCAATCTTCATAGTTTGCACCCATG
This sequence comes from Nitrospinia bacterium, assembly GCA_029261755.1. Classification (GTDB taxonomy): domain Bacteria; phylum Nitrospinota; class Nitrospinia; order JACRGO01; family JACRGO01; genus JACRGO01. Next base: position 2,420 of record JAJDAS010000626.1, on the reverse strand, counting down.
ACATGCTCCTTCGATTTCTCGAATATCCCCTTCAGTTCATCCAGCGTGGGCAAACGCCAATCAGTATAACCACCTGTAGTTAATTGGTTCACATAGTTCTTAGAGGCATTCCAATCCTGGCACTTGCCTAAATCAGCATAACTATCCTTTTTGGTCCACATAAGGTTCGTCCTCGTGTCTGTTATCGTTCCATCGCCATGATCCATGTAACGACCATCGGAAGAACGATTGCCTGAAACACCTGTTTTTGGCTCTAATACTGACGTCTCTGACCCATTTGCGCCAACCACCGCCATACAAACGAAACTTACCCCTAAAATTCCGGCTATTAAATTTCTGATATCGTTTTTTTTTATCATTCTATCCCCTTGGTTAAAGCTAAATGGTTTAAGCCTACCCGGCCATGAAACAAGCAGGTTGCGTTGTGTCCAAGAATCAAATGGTTTTCTGACAGTTAAATATATAAAAAAAATACCTGTAATATTTCGCCTCATTTATAAAATATCGCATATCTTAACATATTTTTTAACCCAATTCTGTGACCCAGGGCACACTTTTGGAAATAAATGACGTTTTTTGTAATATTTCTTGAAGAACCACCCATAAAATCCATTCTACGCCTTCCAGTACCACGCTATCACCACAAAAACCCGCCATAAAAAGTTCAACCTATACCCTTGGTATACTTTTGAGGTAATGCGCCTGATTAAGCCTGTAGATGCGTTGCGGGGCTAGGAAAAAAATATAGAAAATTTTTTACCGCAGTAATGAAAAAAAGTACTGGGAAAGATTTACTGGGGAAGGTTCAAGAGGGACTATTAATAATTTACACTATTGTCCTATCCTGTGAGAGGTGGGGTGGAAGGGGTGTACGGGGGGAATGGGAAGCGTCAAAAAATATTCAGGTAAATTCAGTTTCGTATGGGTTTCGTATGAGAGAAAAACGGAGCTTCTAAGTATGCGTTTTTAAAGGATTTTTTCTTGTGGGTCGCTGGTTCAAATCCATTCGTCCCGACCACTTTTTAATTGATATCCAAGACTGTGGCGTCCAAAGACATTTAAAGAAACGGACGTATTGCCCGCCTTCTTTCTTGCCTTATTGATTTTTTTCCGATAGTTTGGATTCGTGTAATGCCGCCCTTGCCTGTTTAAAAAAAGAAAGATATCCGGTCCGTATGTCTTCCTTTTCTTCAAGACATCCTGAACAAGCTGGTAAAGTTCATCTGTTTTGAGGGAACTCTTCCTCTGCATGAGCTTCAACTTTTGGGAAAGGCTTGTAATTCTCAAGATCAAAGGCTCCGCCTACCCGGTATATTCTGGGCTCAAAATCCTATCCCGGATTTTAAGCGCCCTGGCCTCATTGAGCCTGCTATCAGACACATGAAAAACGATGGCCGTCTCAAAAGAAACTATCTTCTTGGCAAAGAAGGGGACAAAATGAATGCCATTCTCTATGTAGCGGGGCAAAATTGTAGAAAGCTCTTGGTAGCGTTCGTATTTTTCCTATTTTTTAGGCACTTTCAACCAAACGCATTAGCAATAAATCTTGCCTGAAAATACGCAATTCAAATAAAAAAAATGGACTTTTTCAGGGATGACGAATTAAGGAAAGCCGCCTGATTTTTTCATACACAAAATTTGACAATATTTCTATTGACTAAGTATACTTGCTGATAATTACAAAAATAATAACAATCTGCCATGTGAGGAGGCCAGGCGATGCGAAAAGGAATTTTCTTACCTAGGGTATTGGCAGTCATAGTCATTCTTGGATTAATAGCCTCGGAAGCGTGGGCCTCATCTCCAAGAACAACAACTTTTGCGGAAGAAAAAATTCAACCGGCGCATAACGTCAAAATAATTGTGGAAAGCCAGTCGGACCATTCCACGTGCAAACATTTTAGTAAATTCAAGGTTGTTCTCCGTTATATGAAGGCAAAACCGTACCAAATGGATACCGAATGCGAGATAACTGTGAATGAAAATCAAATGGGAACATCGGGATTCACTGGCATGATCCCGTGCACAGGACCAAACAACCACCAGTTTTTCTCTAACAAAACCTCTCACAGTTTTCACGTGACTGTATTTATTCAAAATCCATTGTATAGCCAAGGCTTTACAAAACATGAACTAACACCTCACAATTCGCAGTCGGACGCCCCGCCTTCAGCTATAAGAATAAATGAACAATGCTATGTGTCTACAGAGTAATATAAACGTGTGCAAATATAAATATAGGGTCAAACTGTTCGCTTCAATAGGATGTAGTTTATTTGAAAGCACCGAAATTTTATGGGTGAACTCACTAACTAAAAAAAAATAGGGAAATTGGGGGCCTGTTATATTTGTGCCTGGGTGATGGGTAATTTGGGGCAAAAAAAGCTGGTACCCCGGAAAGGATACCAGCCAAAAGAGAG
>JAJDAS010000625.1 GCA_029261755.1 Nitrospinia bacterium | reverse complement strand
CCTTTAATAATTTGATCTGATCTTCGGATGTAATATGGAATTTGTTGAAGAGAAAGGGGGATGAAAACCAGTTTTGGCCTATTTTTTCAATAAAAACCCCAACTTTTAGGTTCTCCACCGAAACCTTTTTTCCCATAGCTTTCCACCACCCCTTTTAAACTTTTTTGTCTTTTTCCTTTCTTAGCCTCAGCCTGAGTAGTTACGCTTTTTCAACCTTTTTACAAGTCCCTTAGGTTATAATGGCCTTTTCAGACCCAAAATCGTATTGTATTATAATAACATTTTCATAGGTTACTTGGAAAAATGCCCATAACCTAAAACAACTACCATGAAAACCATACTTTTGACCACGGAATATCCTCCCATCGTGGGTGGGATTGGAACCTACGTTCATTCTTTGTCCAAGGAACTGGCAAAAACGGCCGGCATGGAAGTGGAGGTGATTGCCCCTGGGATGCCGGGGGATATGGAGTTCGACAAAAGTCATGGTCCGAAGGTATCCAGGTCAGGCTGGGATCATATGCGGTTCATCAAAATGGCGCCTCTTTTTTGGACCTCTTTTCGTTTTGCATTGAAGAGGAGGGACACGGTTTTTTTTGCCATGAGTTGGATGTACGCAGGCGCCATTTGCTGGATGCTACATAAGGTGTTCAAGGTTCCCTACGTAGTTTTTGCTTACGGCACGGAAATCTCCAAATGGAAAGACCGTCCTTTGCCCCACTGGCTTATGTCCCGCGTGTTTTTGTCCGCCCAACGTGTGTTTGCCATCAGTAACTTTACCGCTTCCATTCTCTCTAATGCTGTGGAGGGCGAAATGGAGATTGAGCTAGTTTACGGAGGAGCGGATACCAACCGCTTTTTTCCCGCCGGGGAAGGAGAGGTAGTAGCCAACTCTCCGCTGATCCTCACCGTTTCCAGGCTAACAAAACGGAAGGGGGTTGATACCGTTTTACGCGCTCTACCCTTGGTTTTAAAAACCGTTCCTTCTGCACGATACAAAGTGATCGGGAACGGACCGGAACTTCAGGGCCTTCAAAAGCTTGCCGGTGAATTGGGGGTGCAAGATAAGGTGGATTGGGTCTTGGAACTAACGGACGAACATTTGAGGAAGGAGTATATTGCGGCGGACGTCATGGTCTTGGCCAATCGCCATGAAGACCGGAAACGTGATTTTGAAGGGCTCGGCCTGGTATTCTTAGAAGCCCAGGCGTGTGGAACTCCGGTGGTGGCCGGAGCGACCGGAGGAACAGCCGACGCCCTGGTTGACGGAGAAACCGGAATTTTAGTTGATCCTCACTCTCCTGAAGAGATAGCTTCCGCCATTATTTCCATCCTGGAAGATCCCGAAAAGAGAAAACAAATGGGGGAAAAAGGGGCGTCATGGGTAGCATCGGAGCGAACCTGGAAAAAGGTGGCGGAAAAGGTTGCTCAGTCTATTCGTGGGTTGTCGTAGCGCGGCAAAGCAACAACCGATTCGCGTTATCCTTCCTTTTAAGATGTGAAACATCGGAAACAGATTTTTTGATGGAGTGTCTAGGCGGTGGAAGAAAATGCTTGCTTTTTTCGCCCTGAAGTTATATTTTTTACCCTGGTATTTATTCTTGTAAGGAGGATGGTTTTTCCTGGAAGCGTATTCCGATCTTTAAACGCTTTGACGAGTTCCGGGAAAATGACACTCTCCCGTCTTGCCGGATAACACCGCGATAATGATCTTATCCCGAAGTTTCTATTTTGCACATTTTCCTTGAAAATCAATAAAATATATAATTTTAGTGAATTTGTTTTTAGAAAAAGGAATCAAAGGAATAATTAAGTTTTGGGGTTGTACAGAAATTGTTCAATTACTTGTTAGGTTTAAAAAGGATGGGTAATGGTTGAAAATTCAGATTTATTACGAAGTCAGAAGAATTCGATATTTAAGATGTTGGAAAGATTAGAGTTAAATCCTTCTGAATTTAAGTGGATTTGGGATTCCAAAGGCTTGAGGTACGGCGCGTGTCCGGTGCTTGAACATAAATTTGATAAATATTATTTTTATTTTCACATGACAACATCAACGACGGATAGTTCCTGTATCAAATGCTATCCTGGCCACATAAATCCTACTGAAACTGACCCTATAAAAGACTGGAGCCGAGTATTGGAACGTGTAAAAGTTTGGGCTGAAGACTTGAAGCACGAATTAGAACAGCCAGATTTATGGGCTACAGCAGCACACTTTGACTTTAATACTCTTTCTTATGACCAAAATGCAGAAAACACTCCGTTCAGTTATAAGGAAGTGGAACATATAAGTCAAAAATTACTACAGCTAAAAGAAAAGGTAATTAGCATTGCAAATGAATGTGACGTACCCAAGGGGAAAATAGATTCAATAAATATAATTCTACAACGTCTTGAAGATTCAGCTAAAAAAGGTGTTGGGCGAATTGATTGGATCAATCAATTGGTTGGTCTCGTTATAAACATTGCAGTTGTATTTTCACTAAATCAAGAGTCAGCGAGACAGTTTTTTTCTTTTGTCAAAGAGTTGTTCATGAAAAGCTTAAATATATTAATACCCTAACAATCGTTTGCAGATCGAAGTGAAATAATTGGGTGCCATTCGGTTATTCTTTGGCTTTCAAATATGATTAATCATTCCATGCTTCACTACTGTGTGTTATGCGTTTGATGCAGCGAGTTAGGTAGATAGATAAAGAGAAAAAACAAGTTTGCAAACGAACAAATATCATAGGGAGGTAAACATGGTTACCAGAGATTTACTAAAAGAAGAAATAGACAAGGTGAAAGAGGAATATTTAACGGCATTATACAACATTATCAAAGTCTTTGAGTTGCCCACTGGAACGGTAGTTACTACTTCGGATTTTGAAGCAAATAATGCCGCAAAAGTTAAAGAGTCAGATTGGAGTGACTTTATTGAAGAAACTTATGGGTGTTTAAAAGATGACTCTATTGAACGAGCCCCTCAAGGCGAATACGAAATAAGAGAGGCGGTAAAATGAGCTATCTACTTGATACGAATACATGCATTAAATATTTGAATGGATATTCCGACAACATCAGAAAGAATATAAAATCAAAACACCAACAAGATATTATGGTATGTTCAGTTGTTAAAGCCGAGTTGTTTTATGGATCCATGAAAAGTAGTAAGCCAGAGAAGAACCTGGAAAAACAACGAAGATTTGTAAATCGCTTTATTTCACTTCCCTTTGATGACAGGGCAGCGGAAGTTTATAGCCGAATTCGTGCACAGTTGGAAAAATTGGGGACACCAATTGGTCCCAATGATCTACTTATTGCATCGATTGCTTTGGCAAATAGTCAAATACTTATCACACACAATACCCGAGAGTTCGATAGAGTCGAAAATTTGGATATTGAGGATTGGGAAAGCTAAAAACGTATATGCTGAATCAAATGCAACTCAAACATTAACAGTTCAAATTCCCACTGCGGAGTTTGTCCGTTTAGAAGAAGTTATAGGAAATTATAGATTGTCTAGCCAAATGAAGCTTGAGCGGGTACTTATCATCTATAATGCCACTTGATTTTGGCGTACTATAGCGGTATTTTATTGAGGCATTATTGATAAAATATCGATGAAGTTAATGCAACAATTGTAGGTAAAAATGGGACATACATTGAGACTGGAATTGGCTGACGATCTATATGAGCCACTAGTAAAAAGGGCAAAGCAAACAGGATCGACTCCTGAAAAAGTTGTGGCGAATTGGCTGGTGACTGTAATACGCACTGCTGTCGATGACCCTGTAGAAAAATTTATCGGCTCATTTCACAGCAAGACTAAAGATTGGGCAGATAAACATGATAAATATTTAGGAATAAATTTAAAGAACCAGGATGATATGGCAAGAGACATAGCTGTTTATTTCCCCCCCCTTTCCTCGGTAGGTTCCCTACGCCCCTTCCCCTGGTTTTCAATCCGATAATTCATTTGTCTTTTTAAACCTTGGTTCACAGTTCAAGGTTAACGGTCTTAACAATTGAAATGGTTGAGGTTTTGATCAAGAACACAAGTCCATAGCCTTGGTCTTTTAGCTGTGAAGCTTGAGCCATGAACCTAATGACCTGAGTAGTTACGAAATATAATAAATAACTTTTGTATCGTAAGTAATCAAGAAAGACTTGGTGAAATATGAATATTATTGAAACGTTCATCAGATATTGCCCGAATCGCATTGGAATTAAACTGCGGAAAGCTTATTTTAAATACAAAGGAGCGGAAATTGGGGATCATTGCAGATTATTTTTGGGATCATTCCTATTCAGCAAAGCAAGAAAAGTGAAAGTAACCATCTGTGACGATTTCCATATGGCTCAGAACTCTAGAATACACATTGGTGAGGCCGGCTCTTTACTGATAAAAGATCATGTTAAAATCTCATCAGATGTTGAACTATTGATCTACGATGGCAGGATTGAAATTGGGGAAAACACAAGGATAAGCTGCGGATGCAATTTGATGCCGCACAACTACGTCTTTAATGATTTAAGTCTGGTTATTGGAAGCCAGGGTTTAGATTGCGGCACAATAATTATCGGGAATAATGTTTGGATTGGCGCTGGTTGTATTATCTTGAATAACGTTACAATCGGAGATAATAGTATTATCGGCGCGGGGTCTGTTGTAACCAAAGATGTGCCCCCCTCATCCGTCTACGCCGGGAATCCAGCTAAATCTATAAGAAAAGGATAAAAGGTTTGAGAGCGATTTTTATAGTACTTCGTCAAAAATTGAATGTTGACATACAGGTTCACACAGTGCCTTGCCACTAAGAAAAGTCCTTTCTTTCGAGCAGCTACGACACCATCCACTGCACCACTCTCTTTATCCCCTTCCGCAATATATAGAAAGGACGAAATATTCTGCGGGTCCAACTGCCCGCAACTTCCCGGTGTCTCTTTTCCAGAAACTTTTCATCCGGAAATAAAACCTTAAGCAGAAAACGGACCTTTTCAGGTAAACCGGGTAGGAGGGAAAAATATAGAACGAAACCCATTTCAAAGGGTTGGGTGGTGGCAGCGGCTTTTTGAAAAAGTTGATTCCGCATGAAATTGGAAACTCCAGCCTTAGGTTTTCCAATGGTAAATCCATCGATTTCCGGAAAACTGCGGATAAAATGCTTTCTGCAAAATTCAAAAAAATAGGAAAATGGGATTTCCAGGCCGTAGCGTCGGGTGAGATCCTGAAACCTGGTTTGATCCAACTCTTCTTTATATTTTCTCAGGAAAAGCAGGAAGTCCATTACCCAAAGTAGCCTGAGATATCCGTGCTGGATCAAAGGATGTGAAATGAGAAAGACCAACTGGTTCTCAAAATCCAGGGTAGAATAAGAGTGCTTCCCCACTACGACCTTCCTGCAAGACTCCCACAAAGCGCTTCCCCGGGGGAACCAGAGATCCGTGTGGGCATCTATGGCTACTGGAATGTTGTCGTGCCGAACATAGTTCATCTCGTCGCGGGAGGTCAACTCAAAGCCAAATTTTTTGATGGCTTCGTCAAATAGAGCCACATCCTTGGGCTGGACTAGTAAATCCACGTCATTATATGGACGCTGCCCAGGGCTAGAATAAAGCTCCTGGGAGTAGATGAAGCCTTTTAAGACCAAAAAATTGATTTTCCTCCGTTCCAGCTCCTCCGCCACAGGCAAAAAAGCTTCCGTCAGCAAAACTTCCCTGGCCATAATTCTGTAATATTCCGATCTTAATTTCTCAAAAAGCCGGGGTGGTAGGCATTGGCTTGAAATGTTGGAATAGAGGAGACCTTGAAGTCCCTCCCGGAAGGAAGCGGCAACAAGATCTTCCTTTTCTTTCTCGGCGAGTCCCCCCACCTTTTCGGCGCCCCAGACAGGATTGTCCATATGGGACAGGAGATCTAAGAGTAGTTGTCTTGGTTCCATAAACAGTTGCTGGAGGGTGGTGTCATGGCAATATTGCTTAATGGGAAGGATACGCCAGGCCCTCTCCAAAGGCAAGAAGACCCTTGTCAAAATCCCATTAGGCGGCGTAGAATCAGGAGTCTCTGTAATTATCCAAAATTAATTATTGGAAAAGTTGAAAAAAAAATGTTATCATACCGCATTGAAGGAATTGAATATGGATAACCCAAAACTACAAAAAAGAGATTGCCAAAAAGCCAACCAAAACGGCAAGCCAGGAGAAAATATAAAAATCCTGGTAGTGGATGACGAAGAAGACGTGCACTCCATAACCAAACTTGTGTTGAAAGACTGCGAGTTTGACGGCAAAAACCTGGAGCTTCTCAGTGCCTACTCAGGAAAAGAAGCAAAGAAGCTCATCGCCGAAAATCCCGAAATTGCCCTGATACTTCTGGATGTTGTCATGGAGGACAACGATTCGGGCTTGCGTTTAGTGGAATATATCCGTGAACAACTAAAGAATACCTCCACCCGCATTATCATCCGCACCGGCCAACCAGGAATGGCCCCAGAAGAAGACATCATTATAAAATATGACATTAACGATTATAAAGAAAAAATAGAGCTTACTCACAAGAAGTTTATCACCACCCTTACCACGGCCTTGCGGTCTTACCACGATATCATCTCCCTGGAATCTCACCAGAAGGTCCTGGAAGAAAAAGTGCGTGAAAGGACCCATGAAATCGAAGAAAAGATGAAGGAAATGCGGGAGATGAATCTGGAATTGGCAAGTAGCAAAGAGAAATTACATTTTGCAATGCAGGCCGCAGAAAACGCCAGTGAAGCAAAAACCCGCTTTTTAGCTAATATGAGCCACGAAATTCGCACTCCGCTGAACAGCATTCTTGGTTTTACTCAGATGCTACTGAAAGAGTGTAAGGAGCAAGGGATATCTGAAAAGTTTACCCAATCCCTGAAAACTATCAAAACCAGTGGAGAGATTCTATCGGAACTGATCAATAATATTCTCGACCTTTCCAAAATAGAGGCCGGGAAAGCCACCGTTACCATGGATGATGTGAACCTGGAACACCTAATTGAGGAAGTCTTTCAGTTGAATAGGGCCAAGGCCACCCAGGACGGTATCCTGTTCGATTATGATTTCGATCCCGAACTTCCCAAAATAGTTTGCTCGGACCGCTCCAAACTTAATCAGATCCTTATCAATCTGGTGAATAATGCCATGAAATTTACCCCAAAAGGCCGGGGAGTTCATATGTCGGCATTGCGGGAAGGCGATTCTATTTTGTTACAGGTACGAGATGAAGGTATAGGGGTTCCCAAAAAATACCAGAGCGTTATCTTTGACTCTTTTGAGCAGGTGGATCCATCCACCACCCGCAGTTTCGGCGGCACGGGACTGGGGCTCAATATCGTGAAAAAAATTACGAAATTATTGGGAGGAGAGTTGAAATTGGAAAGTGAAGAGGGGAAAGGTTCCGTATTTTCGGCTAAAATTCCTTTAATTGAGTCCACGGTGGAAGTTGAGGACAAGGAGGAAATTGATTGGGCAAACCTTTGTTTTTCCAGAGACAATCAGGTATTGCTGGTGGAAGACAACGCACAGAACATGGAGATGGTCAGGTCTGTCTTTCAGGAGTTGGGGATGGAGATTCAGACGGCCTGTAATGGAAAGCAGGGAATTGAAAAGGCCCTGGAACTAAAGCCGGACCTGATATTGATGGATATGCACATGCCTGAAATGGACGGCCTGGAGGCAAGCCGGCAAATCCGCCTTCATCCCGATGGGAAGGAAATTCCCATCGTTGCCCTTTCTGCGGACGCTTTTTTCGACCAGCAAAACGATGCCTTCCAGGCCGGGGCTTCGGACTATTTGACCAAACCCCTCGACTTCGATGAACTTATTCCCATTTTGGAAAAGTATTTGCGCAAGACATAGTCCAGAATTTCCATTCTCTAAGGACCCTGAAAGGGGCCCATTCCAAACCCCAGGGTCGCCTGAACGGCGGTAAGCCGTTAAGGCGACCCTGGGTCGGGTATCTACAACTATTAAACCCTGAAAGGGTTTCACAGGAGGAACCTGTGTTAACTCCGAAATTTATGCAACCCTTTCATGGTTGAAATTCTGTAGATTTTTTTGTCTTGTCTTGACGGTGAACAATTGTTCACCTATAATGGGGCGCATGGGGAAACAAGACCAGGAAGACAAATTAAAATATCGGATTAAGGAAATCTCTCGCTTCTACTATGAGAAGAAGAGAATGCCAAGTCTTACGGAAATTGGGGAGATGTTTGGCCTTAAATCCAGGAATGCCTCATCCAAGCTGGTGAAAAAGCTTGAGGCAATGGGAATATTGGAAAAAGACCAAAAAGGCAGGCTATTGCCAGGTTCAATATCTTCTTCCGTGAAAATACTTGGCACTGTGGAAGCAGGGTTCCCAAGTCCGGCGGAAGAGGAACTGGCTGATGCAATATCCCTTGATGATCTCCTGATACAAAATCGCGATGCCACCTTTTTATTAAAAGTATCGGGAGATTCCATGGCGGGAGCGGGCATACTCCCTGGTGATATGGTGATTGTGGATAAGAGTGGGAGTCCCCGGAGTGGGGATATTGTCATAGCGGAAGTTGAT
>JAJDAS010000624.1 GCA_029261755.1 Nitrospinia bacterium | reverse complement strand
TCAGGCCAGGCCAGGGAACCCCAGGCGCTCGTGCTGCCTAAAGGCAACACGCAATATTGCACAATTATAGGCGGAACTACGAACCTAAAAACCAGAAAACAGGGTTTTCGTTCAGGCACTATTTAGGTGAAGAAAAAGTTTGGGCTATCAATATCGATTCGAAGGGATGGGAATCTCCAATTCTTCATTATGCTCACTCCTTGGAGATCCGGGAAGCTGTGGAGCTGGCTTATATCTGGCTCGCGAACTACCAAAGAAAAAAAGGAATTCCTCATCAAAATGAGCCAACTCCCTATGAACGTTATTTAGAACCTAAAAAAGTTTTTGCCGCCTGGAGACTATTGGAAACCACTATAGTCAAGTTTGAGGAAAACGCCCTAGAAACAAGCGAGAAAGAACTGCAAAGGAAGAAAGCTAGATTGGAGCATTGCTTTAATCTTTTTCAAGAGATGCAAACCTCTGTTAACACCGAAAACCGAATTGCTTTTGAAATGCAGAAAAGGGACATTTTCATTGCTACGGACAATCTTGGAGACTTGATAGATTATTTTTTTTCAGTAGGTAAAATCTCTTCATATTCAGCACTTTTGCTTCACGCTTACTTTGCATACTTGATAATGAGAAAAGGCCAACTAAAAAAAATAGATAAAATGGCAGTTAAAGGGAAATACCTAGGAGGTATAACTATCCCTTTAACGTCCTATTTTTCTCCAGAAAATTTCGCAGGTATTACAAGTGCTGGAGGTTTAGCTGTAGTTTGCGACTATCTCCACGAAAGTTTGACCAAAAAAATAAATGAAGATATACCATATGGAGAGTTTAAAAGTAATTTTGTTGATTACGCAAAAGAAATGAAAGGGGATTTTACAAAAAAATAAAATTATCAGCCCTTATTAGATAAGAGATAAGTGTAAGGCTTGCAATTATGCAATTAATACACAAGCCTGACCGACAGAAAAAAGGGTCGAGTTTGCTGATGGCTTTTGTTCTTTTTTATGAATTCTACAAAGGATAGAAATAATATGTTCAAACAGCAAAACAGTATAGACTTTTCTTTGCCTAACTGGATTTATGAATTCGCTAAAGATAAATCGTTTATTAAAGATGTTGAAGATCGAATGAGTTTTGTAATTGAGGCATCACGTAGAAACGTGGTGGAAAATACAGGTGGCCCTTTTGCGGCCGCAATCTTTGAGATTGAATCAGGAAAATTGATTTCTTTGGGTGTAAATTTAGTTACAACGCAGGGTTCTTCAATTCTTCATGCCGAAATGGTTGCTATCGCAATTGCACAAAAGAAATTAGGCTCTTACGATTTAGGTGGTAAAGGCATTGAAAAACACGAATTAGTAGCAAGCACTGAACCGTGCGCAATGTGCTTTGGGGCTATTCCTTGGTCAGGTGTTCAACAAATAATAACTGCGGCCAAAGATAGCGATGCACGTAGCATAGGTTTTGATGAAGGTCCAAAAGTTAAGGATTGGCGAGAAGCTTTGTCTGATAGAAAAATAAATGTAATATCTGATATCCAACGTGATAAGGCATGTCAAGTTTTAAATGAATATTCTCAGGCTGGAGGAAAAATATATAATTCAAGAGAAAGAAGCTAACCATGTAATACACTGGGGGCCGAGCAGCGATCCTTTTTAGAGGTAGCTTTCGGGCTACCATTAGTTTTTGGTCTTTCCATTTTTATCTCCTTTTTGCTCGGTCCCAGGTGAATGTATCGTTTGCCTGTCCCCTTAAAGGCCTTGATGGAAAAGAAGTCATTGGCCATTGATGGTCATTTGACTTCGTCGTCATTGCAAAAAAATGGGAATACACCCTTGGAAAACCGGGGGAGGGATTATTTTGTTGCGACCTCAAACCGCCAAATCAACCTGCTGAATCGTTCCCACTGTTCCTTTTTCTCCGAGAAATATGCCCGATGATCTTACCTGCCCTTGCAATACGTTTTGGTCGTCTTTGATTGCAAATGGTGTGGATTCGCGGTCAAGATAAATGGCGCCTATTCCCCGTTGACCAAGCCTGGAAAGGGTATCCTTCCCCTCCACATCTTTTGACCATACTCTCAACTTGTCGTAAACCGAATCGTTTTCATCGATCCAACCGTTTCCGTCTTTGTCATAAACGCTCAATTCCGAAAATCCCTCTCCCGTTGATGGACCAAAGAGTTCTGTCCCATTGTTTACGACTCCGTCTTCGTTATTGTCCAATGCAAGAAAGCCGCTGTTTGAATCCACAAAGGAAATCTGTTCGTCTTGTCCGTCCGCATCCATATCAAAGGCAAACTTTGTTTCGGTTAATTGAGCTGCGCTGCCGTTAAAATTGACAACCAGGGGATCGCTTAGCGCTGCAGCGCCGAGCCTGAGGTTAACGTTGTGCTCCTCCCGGAAGGCCCTGCTCATGTTTAATTCCACTCCAATACTTATTTCTTGCCCGTCTTCCGTTTTTACCACACCCTCAGCGCTGAAAGTTGTCTTTTCCGTTTCGGAATAGGACTCGTGGTAATCGTATTGCAACCCCCATTCACTGCCTTCATCATTGCGCATATCCTCTCCTGTATCATCCTGCGCAGAATTGTCTACAACCGATGCAGTACCGACGCCCTCAGCCCCAGTATCTTTTTCCGCATTATTAATATCCGGTGTTCCTATGTCGATTTTTTTGCCGGTCAAGGCCTCTACCATCCGCTTTATAAGCAGGGCTTCTTGCGCATATTTAGGATCACCAAGAGAGGTTTCTTTCTTTTGCGAAGGGACGACATTTTTCGACTGTGATTTGCGAGCTTCCTGGGACAAAGTAACTTCAACCCCGGCAACTTTATTTATTCCGACCGTTAACGGTATATTTTCCTGAGGCTTCAGTTGACCCTCATTTCTTTGAGCCCGCTTACGAACATCCTCTAAACGCTTCAGGTTTTGTTGGTCAAAGAATTTAGTATCTTCCGAAGTGATGCTTGTTCCTTTTTTTAAATTGGCGGGATCCCATGCGCCGGATTCGGCACTAAATCCTTCCACCAGAGATTCTCGTCTGATATGTTTAGAGGTTTCGGTGTGGTTACTTGCAAAATGCACATTGGAATTCGCGATTTTCATCTTTCCTCTCCTAAGAAGGTTACCGGTTTTCCCCCCTTATCTGTATGAACGGTTTCAAAAGGTGAAACTTTAGGCAGGGTGCAAAGTGCAGAGGGCAGTGAGGAGTAGGCAGAATACAGAGGGCGGAGGACAGAGGGCAGAAAAAACATTGTTCACATGACTGGGTTGCCATTAGCTGGGCATTCAATCTAAAATCAAACATATAATCAAAGTTATTTGAAATTTTATTAGCCACTAAGTCACAAAGGCACAAAAAAATCAAAAACGTTCTTAACCACAGATTTCACTGATTTCACAGATTAAATAATTTAAATAAAATAAATCTGTGTCATCTGTGAAATCTGTGGTTCCATGTCTTTGATTTTAAAGATCTAAAATGAATCTTTGCCTTCATGCCAACCTTCCCACAGGATATAAAATTCCGCTATCCATGGCGGACCTACCAGAAGCGCGTTCTCGATGAACTGGAAACGCATTTCGATGACGAACGTCTCCATGTAATC
>JAJDAS010000623.1 GCA_029261755.1 Nitrospinia bacterium | reverse complement strand
CCCTTTCATCGGCTCGGACAAGTGTGATCTCCCAGTTGATCGTGGATAAAATTGAAAAAATAGAAAACTTTGATGTGACCGAGGAGGAGTTGAAAGAGGAATTGCAAAAGCACCAGTTCCAAGGTGATGCCCATGGACATGGAGGTCAGGACAACGAGCAATCCCACGCCAATTACATTCGATCCAAGATTAGAAACGATAAAATCATGGACTTCCTCATCACCAACAATAATGCGAAAAGAGTTGATATTGACAGGCCCAAGGATATTTCAGATAATGAAAAGAATTAGCCTTTCTTGCTTTGTTTTTATGGGTAAAACTCACTGTTGATAGCCCTGGAAAGAAGCGCCACTTTATAGAGAGAGAACAAGATGACCAATTTAATACCCATGGTTGTGGAACAAACCAGCAGAGGTGAACGCTCTTACGACATCTATTCCAGGCTTTTAAAAGACCGGATCGTTTTTCTCGGCAGCCAAGTTGATGACTATGTTGCGAACCTGATGATCGCCCAGTTGCTTTTTTTGGAAGCAGATGATCCCGACCAGGATATCTACCTTTACATCAACTCTCCCGGTGGTGTGGTGACCTCCGGGATGGCCATCTACGATACTATGCAATACATCAGGCCCAATGTGCAGACCATCTGCATCGGGCTTGCCGCCAGCATGGGCGCTCTTCTGCTTTGCGCGGGAGAAAAAGGCAAACGGTTTTCCCTCCCCAATTCCCGGGTCATGATCCATCAACCTACGGGGGGATTTCAGGGACAAAGCACCGATATCGCCATCCAGGCCAGGGAGATCTTAAAAATGCGTGAGAAGCTGGATGAAATCATCTCCCAGAGAACGGGTCAGTCCATAGATAAAGTTCGCCAGGATACGGAACGTGACTTTTATATGGACGGAGCTTCCGCAAAAGACTATGGAATCATCGATGAAGTCATTACAACGAGGGCAACCCTCCCAAAGAAAAAGGAAAATGAATGAAGGGAAAAGGCGAAGATGGAGTGGCCACACTCCGGTGTTCCTTTTGTGGTAAAAGCCAGGAAGAAGTAAAAAAACTCATTGCAGGTCCCACGGTTTACATATGTGACGAATGCATCAGCCTGTGCAATGAGATTATGGTGGAAGAGTCGGTCCACCAAGGAGCCGAAGGGACCCAGAGCCTTTTAAAACCTCATGAAATCAACGGTACCCTGAACGAATATGTCATAGGCCAGGAAAGAGCCAAAAAAGTTCTTTCGGTGGCGGTATATAACCACTTCAAGCGAATCAATTCAAAGCTGGATCTTGACGATGTGGAGCTTCAAAAAAGCAACATCCTCCTCATCGGACCCACCGGCACAGGGAAAACCCTTTTAGCTCAAACTCTGGCGCGTATTCTCGATGTTCCCTTCACCATTGCCGATGCCACCAATCTTACGGAGGCTGGGTATGTGGGTGAAGATGTGGAAAACATCATATTAAAACTCCTGCAAGCAGCGGATTACGATGTCGAGAAAGCGGAAAGAGGAATTATCTACATTGATGAAATCGACAAAATCAGCCGCAAGTCCGAGAACCCTTCCATCACCAGGGACGTTTCCGGTGAAGGGGTCCAGCAGGCCCTGCTGAAAATCATCGAAGGAACCGTGGCCTCCGTACCACCCCAAGGCGGAAGAAAGCATCCCCACCAGGAGTACTTGCAGATCGACACCACCAATATCCTGTTTATAGGCGGTGGCGCTTTCGTGGGGCTGGACAAGATCATCGAAAATCGTCTCGGCAGAAAAGTTGTTGGGTTCGGCTCCGAATTGAAAAGCAAAGCGGAAAAAGACTATGGAGAAATTTTTTCCCATGTTCAAACGGAAGATCTGCTGAAGTATGGCCTGATCCCGGAGTTTGTGGGAAGATTGCCGGTAATCGCAACCCTGGACAGCCTTTCGGAAGAAGCCCTGATTCAGATCCTCACCAAACCCAAGAACGCCTTGACCAAGCAATATCAAAAAATATTTGAGTTTGAGGGCGTAAAATTGAAATTCGCCGACTCGGCCGTTAAGGCCATTGCAGAGAGGGCAAATAAAAGAAGCAGCGGCGCGCGGGGTCTTCGTTCCATCCTTGAAGAGGTGATGTTGGATACTATGTACGAGCTCCCCTCCCAGTCGAATATTACCGAGTGTCTTGTTACCGAAGAATGTATCCATAACACATCCAATCCACTACTCATGTACGAAAAAAAGGCCAGTTAGCTTCATTGGAATGTTGAACCTGAGTAGCTACAAATAATCATTAAAAAAACATTAGGCCTGCCTTTTGGAAGATAATAAAAATACCGAGCTTGCAACCCTCCCTTTAATTCCCTTGCGGGATATCGTGGTCTTTCCGCATATGGTCATCCCTCTCTTTGTCGGACGCGAGAAGTCCGTGGAGGCCATTGAAGCCGCCTTTCACTCCCACAAGAAAGTTTTTCTGGCCGCACAAAAAGAAGCACAGGCCAACGATCCCCATCCCAGCCAAATATTTGAAATAGGCACCATCTCCGACATCCTTCAAATTGTGAAGCTATCCGACGGAACCGTTAAGGCATTGGTGGAAGGAAAACAGCGTGCCAAAGTCACATCCTTTACCGCCAAACCCGGCTATTTGGAAGTGAGCTACGAGGAGTTGGAGGACAAGCATCAAGACTCCGTCGAGACCGTAGCCTTGATGCGGGGGGTATTATCCGCCTTTGAAGAGTATGTCAAGTTGGACCAGCGAATACCGTCCGAGATCTTGCCGACCCTTACAACTATTGAAGATCCGGGACAATTTTCCGACCTTATTGCAGCCCACCTCAATATTAAGCCCAAGGACCGGCAGTTGTTGTTGGAAACTCTGGATGCCGGAAAAAGGGTTGAGAAAATCTTCTCCCTGCTCAATGCCGAGTTGGAAATCATGGCTGTGGAAAAGAAGGTTCGGGGCAGGATCAAAGACCAGATAGATAAAAACCAGAAAGAATATTACCTTTCCGAACAGATGAGGGCCATTCAGAAGGAACTGGGAAGAGGGGATGACAAGACGGAGATCGAAGAGCTGCGGGAAAAGATCCAAAAGGCAGGTATGCATGAGGAAGCAAGCAAAAAAGCGCTCAAGGAACTCCAGCGACTGGAAATGATGCAACCCATGTCGGCGGAAGCCACCGTAGTGCGAAATTATATTGACTGGCTCATTGACATTCCGTGGAAACCGGGCGCCAGGGACAAGATCCAAATCGATAAGGCCAGGGAAATTCTCGAAGAAGATCATTACGGACTTGAAAAGGTTAAGGAAAGAATCCTGGAGTATCTCGCCGTCCGAAAGCTGGTGAAAAAGATGAAAGGGCCCATCATCTGCTTCGTAGGTCCCCCAGGCGTCGGAAAGACCTCCTTGGGAAAATCCATTGCTCGCGCCCTGGGACGTAAGTTTGTACGTGTCTCCCTCGGCGGTGTCCGTGATGAAGCGGAAATCCGTGGCCACAGGCGTACCTACATCGGAGCCATGCCGGGCAAAATCATCCAGTACATGAAAAAGGCTGGCACAAAAAATCCCGTTTTTATGCTTGACGAAATCGACAAAATGAACACCGACTTCCGGGGCGATCCTGCAAGCGCCCTCTTGGAGGTGTTGGACCCGGAACAAAACCAATCTTTTAATGACCATTACCTGGAAGTGGATTATGATCTTTCCGAGGTGATGTTTATCACCACGGCCAATGTCCTTCATTCCATTCCCAGGCCCCTCCTGGACAGGATGGAGCTGATCAGGATTCCAGGGTATACCGATTTCGAAAAGGTCAAGATTGCGGAAAACTTCCTGATCTCCAGAAAAATCAAAGAACACGGCCTTGCCAAGATCGATATTTCCTTCTCCCAGGCCACCATCCAAAAGATTGTCAGGCGGTATACCAAGGAATCGGGCGTCAGAAACCTGGAAAGAGAGATCGCCACGGTATGTAGGAAAATTGCCAAACTGGTGGTGGAACAGGGAGACCGGGATAAAAAGGAGAAACAGGAAAAAATATGCGTGACAGGCGCAAGCCTTCAAAAATTCCTCGGGCCTCCGAAATTTCGTTCCGATCTGCGGGAAGAAAAAGACGAAATCGGAGCCTCCACCGGACTGGCCTGGACCGAGGTGGGCGGGGAACTGCTCACTACGGAAGTAATCGAAACGGAGGGAAAAGGTGGACTTACCCTCACCGGGAAGTTGGGAGACGTGATGAAGGAATCCGCTCAGGCCGCCCTGACCTATGTTCGCTCCATTGGACCGAAATTGAGCCTGCCCAGAAATTTTTACAAGAACAAAGACATTCATATCCATGTACCGGAAGGAGCCATCCCAAAAGACGGGCCCTCGGCAGGCATTGCCATGGCTACGGCGCTGATCTCCGCCTTGACTAAAATTCCGGTGAAGCATGATGTTGCCATGACCGGAGAGATTACCTTGCGGGGCAGAGTTCTCCCCATAGGCGGGGTGAAGGAAAAGATTTTAGCCGCCCACCGAAGCCGAATACCCATAGTCATTCTGCCAAAGGAAAATGAAAAAGACCTTAAGGAGATCCCGGCCAATGTGCGAAGGGCCATCCGATTCCATCCGGTGGCAACCATGGATGAGGTCCTGGATATAGCCCTTGCCGGAAAATTAGAAGAAACTCTCCCGAAAGTGGTTTTACCGCCTTCGCGAAAGATGGCAAACTATGAAAACGGCCAAAGCCTTCCCACAGCGATTAATTAGGGTGCGCGGAAAAATAGCTTGCCATTTTTGCGTTTAGATTTAGTTTGGATTTGATTGATCCGATTGAGCGGAACCGCAGTAATAGCAGGGCTCTTTCGAGGATTTCGTGATTGAGGATCGGGCAAAAACGAGCTGAAGATGAATGTAAGAATGGTAAGTGATTTTTTCGAGCACCCTCAACCTTTGGTAAAAGGAAAAAGGAAAATGAAACATTTCCCGATTAAATTTGTGTTGATTATTGCCATGATGATATTGCAAACGGGTTGCGAATTGACCGTGACCCCACCTGAGGTTTTCAAGGATTATTTCAAAACCGAAGCCAATACCGAATATTATGATGAGAAATGCCAGAGTCTAATAGAGCAACTTCACAGCCAGTTGCCGGAATATGGAATCAGAAGAATTGCAGTCATCGATTTTGTGGATATCGATGGAAGGGTTACGGAGTTGGGGAGATACCTAAGCTCCAAAATCATGGTGCATATACCTAAGATGAGCAAGCTGATCGTGGTGCAACGGGGCCATGTGGAAAAGGCTTTGATGGAATCGAAAATTTCTCCAAAGGAAAGCTATAGTTTGGAAGAAACAAAGGAACTAGGTAAAATACTTGCGGTAGATGGGATCGTATTTGGGAAAATTGTGGACCTGGGAACCAATATAGACGTGGATTTAAAATTAATAGATACAAAAACGGGAGACTTAGTCTCCACCGCCACTGAATCCCTGGTTCGCTCCAAATACGCAGTTGAGATGAGCGACAAGTATGTAGAATAGGCTAAATAATCTGGTTCCCAGGGTCTCCCTGGGAATCAATAATGGAGGCTCTGCCTCCAGTGTTTCAGTAAGGAGAAGACTTTGGTTCAAGTGATCGTTACTGGCGCCGCCGGTAGAATGGGAAGGTGTATTTCATCCACCATTAAAGCCTTTGAGGGAACCACCCTTGCTGGTGGCACCGAATATGCCGGATCGGAATTTGTCGGGCAAGATGTGGGAGAATTGGCGGGAATCGGCCGAATAGAGAAACCGGTTTTGGCCGATCTTGGCGAAGCCTTCGAGACCTGCGAAGGCGATGTGGCAATCGATTTCACTACACCAGCCGCCACCATGAAGCACCTTGGAGCCGCTGTGAAGCTCAACAAAGCCATGGTCATCGGAACCACCGGGATGGAAAAAGATGAGGAAGCTAAGGTCCGGGAGGCATCGAAGCAGATACCCATCGTCTTTGCTCCCAATATGAGCGTAGGAATCAACCTCATGCTCCGACTGATCTGCGAGGCCGCCTCCATCCTGGGAGAAGATTATGATATCGAAATTGTGGAAACTCACCACCGCCATAAAAAAGATGCTCCCAGTGGATCTGCCATGAAGATGGCCGAAGTCCTGGCGGAGACCATGAAAAAAAATCTCGACACCGACGGCGTTTTTACCCGAAAAGGGATGATCGGGGAAAGAAAAAGAGGAGATATAGGCGTCCAGACCATCAGGGCGGGAGACGTGGTGGGAGACCACACCGTTATGTTTGGAGGGATTGGGGAACGGCTGGAAATTACCCACAAGGCCAGCAGCCGGGAAACCTTTGCCAGGGGCGCCGTGAAGGCCGCCTTGTGGCTCCATGGGAAACCTGCTGGGTTGTATTCCATGCAGGATGTCTTGGGATTCGAAAAAGGTTAGAGATTATTTAAAATAACGCTGTAATTATTCAGCGTATTTTTTTACTACCGCAAAGAACGCAAAGAAAAGCGTTGAAAAAAATAGCAAAATATTTTAAATTTGGCACCCAAAAAACTTTACCTTGCAGTCTATATGATGGAGAACAACTGTGAAGCTTTATAGTTACGGAAAAACAGATGTGGGAATGAAGCGGAAGATCAATCAGGATGCCATTGACTGTGAAGAGGACCTGAGACTTTTCGTGGTTGCGGACGGCATGGGAGGGCATAAGGCAGGCGAGATCGCCAGTGGAATGGTGATAGACTCCATGCACAGGTTTATCAAGGCCACGCAGGAAGACCAGAACATTACCTGGCCTTTTCCCTATGACGACAAGTATTCTTACGAGGCAAACCGGCTTGCGGTTTCCATCAAAATCGCCAATCAGCTTGTTTTTCATGAGTCCATGGCCGAGGAATCTTTCAAGGGAATGGGCTCCACTGTGGCGGCGATACTCTTATCCGAAGCCACAACCCACATAGCCCATGTGGGTGACAGCAGGGTTTACCGAGTCAGGGATTCTAAAATCGAACTGATGACCAACGACCACAGTTTGCTGAACGAAGAGATCAAACGAAGGAACATGACCCCGGAGGAAATTCGGGACTTTCCATATAAAAACGTCATCACCAGAGCCCTGGGAAGCAAGGAATCGGTGGAGGTGGAAATCGGTGAAGAGATTCTCCGTCCCAAGGACCTATACCTTATCTGCTCCGATGGGTTGTCCGGCTTGGTGGAAGATGAGGAAATGAAGGATATTATTTTGCAAAGTCCGGAAGAGCTGGATATGGTTGCGGAGCGCCTGGTGGACCTTGCCAACGAACGCGGAGGAATAGACAACATCTCCGTGGTACTTGCCGGCACCCATGCTCCCGGTAAATGGAAGAATGAATAATAGGTAGAGTTGGAAAAGATGGAATGATGGAAAAGCGTTTAAGACCTGAATTGATACGAAGCATGTAGTTTTTTTCTCTCTTTGGCGGTATTCTCGAAAGCTATCCCTTTTAACCCACCTCGTTCCTCCTTCGACGTTGGATTCTCCAAGTTATTTTTTGATACTTTCCCCTCCGCCTTAAGGTATAATAGATGATTTGTAACACTTTAGCTGTTTGAAAAAATGCTTGACATTGTTTAAAAAAAGACTGCGAATGGCTGGAGATTCACCATTCCACATTTCCAATATTCCAATATTCCATTACTCCACTACTCCAATATTCCATTGTTCTACCGTTCCTCCACTCCATCACTTTTATAGCTCAAGCTCTGCCCTTTGAGCCGTTTTTTGAATATAACTAAAGAAAGGAATCAAGATAATCCATGAGATCATTTGAAGATTTAGGCCTCTCCGAGGCAACATTGAAAACGCTGAAACGAAAAGGGTTTGAAGAGCCCACCCCTATTCAGGAAAGGACCATTCCGGCCATCCTTGAAGGGGAAAAGGATATTGTGGGCCAAGCCCAGACCGGAACAGGCAAAACTGCTGCCTTCGGCCTTCCCATATTGGAACGTCTGCCGGAAAAATCAAAATCAGTCCAGGTGCTGGTTCTTACTCCCACGCGTGAACTGGCTATCCAGGTAGCCGAAGAGATTTATTCCCTGAAGGGAAAGAAGAAGTTGAGCGTCATCCCCGTTTATGGAGGACAATCCATAGACCTGCAATTGAGGAGTCTGAAAAAAGGTGTTGATGTGGTGGTAGGCACACCGGGAAGATTTCTGGACCACCTGAACCGCCGCACGTTAAAACTGGAGAACATCTCTTACCTCGTTCTGGATGAGGCTGATGAAATGCTCAACATGGGCTTTTTAGAAGACGTCCAGGAAATCATGAAGAGTACCCCGGCCGAGAAAAGGACCATGCTGTTTTCCGCCACCATGCCGCCGGAAATCATGCATATCGCCAAAAAACATATGCGCGAGTATGATGTTTTTAAAGCGACGAAGGGGGAGCTTACCGGCCAACAAACAGACCAGATCTACTTTGAGGTATCCCAAGCCGACAGGTTCGAGGCCCTTTGCAGAATCGTGGACATGGAAGAAGAATTTTACGGCCTCGTTTTTTGCCGAACCAAAATCGATGTGGATGCTGTAAGCGGCCACCTCATCGAGCGCGGTTATGAAGCGGATGGCCTGCACGGAGATATGTCGCAAAGCCACAGAGAAAAAATATTAGATAAGCTGAAGAAGCGTCGGCTCAATATTCTGGTAGCCACCGATGTGGCGGCCAGAGGGATCGATGTTCAGGATCTCACGCATGTCATCAACTATTCTCTTCCCCAGGACCCGGAATCCTATGTCCACAGGATCGGCCGCACAGGCAGGGCCGGCAAAGAGGGGATCGCCATCACCTTCATCACTCCGGTAGAGTACAGGAAACTGCAATTCATTCAAAGAGGGGCTAAAACGGATATCCGAAAGGCAAGATTACCCAAGGTGAAAGATGTTATCCGTACAAAGAAAAAAAGGATCAAGGCCGACCTGGAAGATATTGCTCAATCAAGCCCCCAGAGCGGATACCTGGAAATGTCCAGGGAACTACTGGAGTCCCATGAACCCGAAAATATCCTGGCGGCTCTTTTGCAGTACTCCTTTCAGGGTGAACTGGATGAAGGAAGCTATACGGAAATAGCGGATGCGGTGGTGGACAAGAAAGGCAAAACGCGACTCTTTGTAAAGCAGGGCCAAATGGATGGGTTGACACGTAACAAGCTGGCGAAACTTATTGAAGATAAATGTAATATCAGAAGCAGCAAAATAAAGGATATTCATATCCTGGACAAATTCTCCTTTGTCACCCTCCCTTTTCATGAAGCAGAGATCTTGCTCGAATACTTCAAAAAACGTAAAAAAGGATCGGGACCGTTGATTACGAAGGCGAAAATGTCCCGGAAGTGAAACTGGGAAAAGATATTTTAAATTTTCAGGCAAAAACTTTAATCGCGCAGAGGCGCAGGGACGCAGAGAAAAGCAAAAGAAAAAAACAAAAGAATATTTTTTTTGTTTTACTCTTTTCCCTGCGCCTCTGCGTCTCTGCGCGAGAATAAAGATTTTGTTCTTGTCTTAACCTGTCCTCTGTACTACAAACCTATGAAACTTTGTTTTTTTAGCACAGTTTTATGCAGCTTTTGCTAAAAGAGAGATATCAGTATCCCTGAATATGAGCGATGTAGACATACCCAGATGACCTTTTTTTGTAATTCGATCCTGTCGT
>JAJDAS010000622.1 GCA_029261755.1 Nitrospinia bacterium | reverse complement strand
TGAAAGGAATTATGAAGAAAGTGGCATACTGGCAGGATTATCATTTTGAACAGGATAGTTTACTTGATGCCGTAGATGACGATGAAGTCAGATGAAACAGCAATATAACGTATCTATTTAATCGGGTCAAGCCATAGTTACTATTTTCCTCATACAGACTTTCTTTTTTCGGGGCTTAATTTGGATATGTGAAAACTTTTCAAGCCCGAGGGGAAGAAAAATGGCCTTCTTTTATTTTTTTCTTGCGTTTGCCCTAGGGACAGGTGTTTTACTGTCGGGGATTGGGGTTTTACCTACATAAAAAAGAATAGAACATGGTGAAATATTGCGAAACATAACAAATTTCCCCGATACGCTTGCTGTCATTAGCCAGGCGGGCCTGTTATCTCAATCGATCCATTGTCTGAAAAAAAGTAAATAAACCTGTAAAGAATCTTGCAAGTAGAACACTTAAGGAAAAACTGGTTTCAGCTTGATTATTTCAAAAAAGAATAGTCGCCCGTTCCAATTGTAATTAATTGAAGATGCTCCCATCTCCTCATCTCTCGTCCATTACCCCTCCTCCCTCGCCCTTCGTTGCCACCATTCTGACTCAGCCAAACCCTCTAATCCCAAGCAACTGCTTTACTTCATTGATTTCCCGACACTTAGGTAGTAAAATCTATCTTTACCCTTTCATAAATAGTGGGAATAATACCTTTCTTGAGGAGAAAATCCATGGCAATAAAAGTAGGCATAAACGGCTTCGGCAGAATCGGCAGATGTGTTTTGCGGAGCGCTCTTGGCAACCCTGAAATCGATTTCGTAGCCATTAATGATTTGACAAGCCCGGATACACTGGCCCATTTGTTGAAGTATGATTCGGTCCATGGAAGGCTGGGAGCGGAGGTTTCTGCGGGAGAACACAGTATTTCCATCGATGGGAAAGAGATTAAGATATTAGCGGAAAGAGACCCCGCGAACCTGCCCTGGAAAGACTTGGGTGTGGAAGTGGTGGTGGAATCCACCGGAATTTTCACCAAAAGAGAAGGGGCTTCCAAGCACCTTTCTGCCGGAGCTAAAAAGGTAGTGATCTCGGCGCCAGCCTCCGGTGAGGATATCACCCTGGTTCTGGGAGTCAATGACGGCACCTACGACCCTGCAAATCATCACATTATTTCCAACGCATCCTGCACCACCAACTGTTTGGCCCCTGCCGCCAAGGTGCTGTTGGACAATTTCGGGATCAAACGCGGGCTCATGACCACCATCCACTCCTATACCAATGACCAGCAGGTGCTGGATCTTCCTCATCCGGATCTGAGAAGGGCCAGGGCGGCGAATCTATCCATGATTCCCACCACCACGGGCGCGGCAAAGGCGGTTTCTCTGGTTCTCCCCCAGTTGAAGGGGAAGCTGGACGGCATGGCCATTCGCGTACCCACCCCCAATGTTTCCGTAGTGGACCTGGTGGCGGAACTGGAAAAAGACGCCACCGCCGAGGCCATCAACGACGCCCTGAAAAATGCGGCGGAAGGCCCTTTAAAAGGCATTCTGGAATTCACGGACGAGCCGTTGGTTTCCATCGACTTTAACGGGAACTCCAGCTCCTCCATCATAGACGGACGCTCCACCAAGGTTCTGGAAAATAGAATGGCCAAGGTATTGTCTTGGTACGATAACGAGTGGGGCTATTCCAACCGGGTGAAAGATTTGATAATTTTCTTGGCAAAAAAGGGACTATAATTCATGAGAACTCCCCTGATAGCGGGTAACTGGAAGATGAACAACTCAGTGGGCGAATCCACGGAGTTGGTGGAAGGCATAAAAAAAGGCGCAGAAGGTGTAAAAAAAACGGATATCGTAGTGGCCCCACCATTCACGGCCCTTCACGCTGTATCCTGTCTAATCAATGGTTCCCCCATTAGTCTTTCCTCTCAAAATGTCTTTTGGGAGGAAAAAGGAGCCTACACCGGTGAAGTCTCGCCAGCCATGCTCAAGGATGTGGATTGCAAATACGCCATCATCGGCCATTCGGAGCGAAGGCAGTATTTCGGTGAGACGGACGAAACGGTGAACAAGAGGGCCAAGGTGGCCCTGTCGCATGACCTTATCCCCATCCTTTGCGTGGGAGAAACCCTGGAAGAACGGGAATCGGACAAAACCTTCGACGTGGTGCAGACCCAACTGAAAGGCGGCTTGCAGGGTATCGATGCTGAAGGAATTCAAAAGTTGGTGGTGGCTTACGAACCGGTGTGGGCCATCGGAACGGGAAAGACAGCTACTCCCGAGCAGGCCGAAGAGGTTCATCAGTTCATCCGAGGCCAATTGAAAGGTCTCTATGGAGAGGAACAATCGGAACAAAACCGCATCCTTTACGGCGGCAGCATGAATCCGGGGAACGCCTCGGACCTCCTGAGTCAACCGAATATCGACGGCGGACTGGTGGGCGGCGCCAGTCTCAAAGCCGACTCCTTCCTGGCAATCATCATGGCCGCAGAAAAACCTTCCCTTTAATCCCGTAACAAAATCTGATAGACTAAATAATTTTTTTGGGAGATTTTTATATGGAAACCCTTATGACCGTCCTGCATATTTTCGTGGGGCTGGTATTAATTGTGGTGGTACTACTTCAAACCGGCAAGGGCAATGCTATGGGATCGGCCTTTGGAGGAGGATCCAGCCAGACCGTTTTTGGCGCCAGTGGCGCGGGGAACTTTTTGACCAAGTTCACCACAGCCGCAGCCGCCATCTTTATGATTACGTCCCTGACCCTTTCTTCTTTTTCCAGCAGAGGAGAAAAAGAGTCGCTCCTGGACAATGTGGAAACCCCTGCGCCTATATCTTCTCCGGCTACTTCATTGCCTGCCCTGCCCGCAGAAACGGGAGAGGAGACGAGTCCCGCCACCGGCGCAACCGAATCTTCCGGGGAAAGCATTCCTACTATTCCCCCGTTGGAAGAGGCCAAAGCCCCAAGCGCTACGCCTGCTTCCGAAGGTTCCCCAACCAAAAGATAGTTCAGAATAATGAAGCATTCCTTTTAAGCCGAAGTGGTGGAGCTGGTAGACACGCATGGTTGAGGGCCATGTGGGCGCAAGCCTGTGGGGGTTCGAATCCCCCCTTCGGCACCATTTTTCCTTTAAAATCAATAAGTTATGCGCCTTGAGAGCGGCTTGAACCCCCACATTTGTACA
>JAJDAS010000621.1 GCA_029261755.1 Nitrospinia bacterium | reverse complement strand
CGCATCTCCAAAAAGATCCTGCAAATGCTTATTGGCATAAAGGATTTCAAAGGTCTCCATATTAGCTACATAGACCAGGGCATCCAGGCTTTCAAAGACCGTTATCAATCTGGACTCGCGCTGCTTACGTTCCACAGCAGTAGCAAGAATATTGGCAATGGATTGTAGAAAATTGATATCGTTCTTCGAAAAAGTCCGCCGCCTTGTGGAGTGGACGCCAAGCACGCCATAGGGATTTCCCTCGCCGTGAATAATGACGCTCATACCGCTTATCACGTTGTGATCGTGAAGCAGGGGAGGTCCGTGAAACCTCGTCTCACGTTGAAGGTCCTCCACAACCACCGGTTCGCGGGATGCCAGCGTAAATCCTGCTTGCGAAGCGGTTTCAGTGCCTACGGTGGCTTGTCCCACCAAGCCCTCCTTCCAGCCGAACCCTGCCTTTAATAGCAATGATTTTCCGTCCGGCAGGAGTTCTAAAATCTTGGTGCATTCCACCTTCAGGGTTTCGGCAAGAAGAACCACGGTCTCGTTCATTAATTTGGAAAGGTTGATCTCTTCCAAGGCCCGCATTCCCAGGTTTGCCACAGCAGCCTGTTGTTTGGCGTGAGTTCTAAGCTCCTTTTCTGCTCTTACGCGGCAGGTGATATGTTTGAGCGTATGGTTCAGAGTCTCGATTGAGAGATCTTCTTTTTTTAAGTAATCCAGAACACCTGAATGGATGCCTTCCACTGCCGCCTCTTCTCCATCGATGTTCGTAAAGAGTACAAAGGCAGCTTCACTGCCCGCTTTCCTTAGGCGGGGAATGACCTTTGTCCCCGTTTCGGTCTCTAAAAGATAGTCAACGAAAATCACATCAAAATCGTTATTCCCGATTATTCCCAGGGCTTGTTCTCCCGTTTCGCAGATATCAAGAGCTACATCCCAAGTGGGTAGGTCTTCCAGGATGTGTTCCAATAAATCAGCGTCATCCCGGTTATCATCTATGATTAATGCGGAGAGATTTTTTTTCATGATTTTGTATGGTCATTCTACAAAAATTATTTTTTCAACCAGCTCGACGTTCTTTTTTTAACCTTCCTAGTAAAGCTATACACAGCAAATAAGATACCGCACACACAAAAATGCTTGTAACTATATGAATTTAAAGTACTTATTAAGTTATTCGATAAATAGCGAAAGCAATTGCAACATTGCATTTTGCAATATTTTTTTTGCAATGTATTTTTCCCCTTATTTTTCAAATAGTTACACGTTTTTGCAAAATGCACAAGAAACTGTCATTTTGCAATAGTCCTACACCCTGAGAATTCGTCTCGTACAATTCAATGAAAGCTTTGTTAAACAAATAGTTACAAACCTTTAACAACTTAAAACCCAAGGCAATTTAACCACTAATTCCCACTAATAAACACTAATGAAATCTTTAAAAATTAGTGGAGATTAGTGAGAATTAGTGGTTAAAAAAGTTTTTTTGTTCTTCTTTTGCGCCTTAGTGACATAGTGGTTCACAAAACTTCAAATATTATTGGTTAGATTTTTCTCACTATTAAAATTAAAGACAGGAAATGGAAAAGTTAAATGAAATGAAACCTCAAAACCCGGTTGGGAAAAAACGAAAAAAATAAAATTGATTAATTTTCAGCTTGCACACATTTCTTCTTGGTTTGCTCAAGAAAAGAAAGTAATATCAATCTATGCTAATTTTTTTAAATAGGGTCTCTCATGAATTTTCTTTGGAGGAAAGCTAATTGAAAGTAGCCGTTATTTCCAACAACCAAAATGACATTGATTCGGTGATCAATGTCTTTGGTATGCAGAATCGCGAGGTATATAACCCGAAAACCGTGGAAAGGGTGGCCGCTTCCCTGGAAAAGGGAGGGCATAATGTCCGGGTTATCGAAGGCAATACCCAGGTGGTGGAGCAGTTAAGGGACTTCATGCCCAAAGTCGTTCAGGGCGAAAAACCGGGAATGGTGTTTAATATGGCCTACGGTATTCAGGGCGTGAGCCGCTATACCCATATTCCTTCCCTCCTGGAAATGGTCGGGGTCCCCTATGTGGGGTCGAGTCCGGCGGGACACGGGATCGCCCTGGACAAGGTGACCTCCAAGGTTCTTTTCCAGGCTAACGGCGTTCCCACGGCCCCATATTGGGCCTTTTCCTCCCCGGACCAGATACCCGACGATCTTCCTTTTCCTCTTATTGTTAAACCCAAGATGGAGGCCGTGTCTCTGGGTATTCAGGTGATCCATGACCTTCAATCATTAAAAGAGGCCATTGCTTCCCTTGTGGAAGAATTCAAACAACAGGTTTTAGTGGAGGAATTTATACCGGGGAGGGAGTTTGCCGTGGGGCTTTTGGGGAATGGAGACCCGGAAGTATTGCCAATTGTGGAAATTGATTTCGAGGGTAATGAATTCGGCGTTCAATTCCTGGACGACAAACTGCATCAACCCAAGGGCAAAATATGCCCTGCTCAAGTGGATGAAAAGTTAGCAGAGAGGCTTCGCCAAGCCGCCAAAGGGGCTTTTCATGCCTTGGGTGTTTACGATTTTTCCCGCGCGGATTTTCGTATGGACAAAGACGGGAATATCTACGTTCTGGAACTGAACTCCATGGCAAGCCTTGGGGCCACCGGCACTTATGTGGAGTCGGCCCAGAAAGCAGGGTATACCTTTGAAGCCTTAATCAATCGAATGCTGGATGTGGCTGTGGTGCGGTATTTTGGAAAACAACAAGTGGAGCAAGTTGCCGCTGAGGAGCCTTTGATAAAAAGTTTTATTAAAGGCAAGACCACCCCCCTTCATGTGCGCTTAAGGAGTTATTTACGGGGGAACCTGGTCACCATGGAAGACTATCTTTCCAGAATGGTGGATATCAACTCCTACGTGCGCAATATAGAAGGCGTCAATTCTCTTGGTCGATGGGTGGGCAATCAA
>JAJDAS010000620.1 GCA_029261755.1 Nitrospinia bacterium | reverse complement strand
CTTCTCATTTAGTTGGTTAGTGATTTGTTCTCGATAAATTCAAGCGATATTTACTGTTTTTTGCCCAATTGCAGGATATTTCAACCTTAATCCTTCCGTTTCAATTAGCCATTATATCAAAAATCCTTAAACTCAACTCCCGTTTATCGCCATTTTTGAAAAGATCATCCGGTGAGTGACTTTGATCCGTCTCAATGTGCAATTCCAGCCACTCTTTTCCCTTAAAATCATTTCCATGAATCCGATAGGTTTTGGAAAAGAGTTTGCCCGTTAACTTGGCCCTAACTCGGGAAACGATATTATTGGGTATCGTAAACTCATCTAACTTTTTATCATAGAGGAAAACCGTTATTTTTAATGGCTTCTTAAAATATTTAATACTTGTTGAACCTGAGAAAGTCAGAGTCACATCTCTTTCAGGGTTTTTAATATAACAAACTGATTTTTCCTGCATCCATCTCCATGATTTCTTACTTCCGGTGGGCCTTTCCTCACCGTACCAACCTTTCCCGAACAACACCTTCTTTCGGGCACTCTTTACTTCTTCTATTGTTAAATTTATACGGTTTTGGTTGGGATCATCTTGATTGTTTTTGTCATTAGTTACATTTTGCATATCTATTTGAATAAACGGAGATTCTATATTCCTAAATAAATTTTCAGGTAAAAGATAGAATTTTTCGAAAATAGGAAGAAAGTCCTGAGGATAAACAGCCTCATCAAGTTGCTCCCCATTTATCGATAGTGCGACTTTGGGCTGAGGCTCCTTAACGATGACATCCGGTCTCATTATAACGCTGAGCAAAAAATCTCTGCTCGGTTTTTGAAAATAAGCCGATGTGCCTCCGGATATATAACTCAATTCACCTCTAACATCTCTATGCCATCCATCCTTATATATGGAAGAAATTCCTTTTTCATAAGACAAACTTTCATCCTTTTTATCTAACGATACAGAATGCAACTCTCCCTCGTTACTAAACAATTTGATCTCATCCAGAACGAACCCCTCTTCACCCCTCGCATTTTTGTTGTCTTCTTCAAACCACTTTAATTCGATACGCAGAGGCGCCCAACTTTTCCCTTTAAAGTTTTCAGCTTTGATGTTGAAACGATTTTGAAAAGTATGCGAGCTTTCTTTAACATCAAGACTTTCCAAAAACTCATCATTGAAGAAAAACTGAATTCCTTTAATTTTTTTTCCTTCATCAAATATTGTAGTTCCTTTAAGCTCTAAAGCCATATCAATGTTTTGGTTCCTCACAGAAATTTCACCTTTATTTTTCAAAAGCTTTTTCGTCTTCCCTTGCCGGCCGGTATAATCCACCCAACCATAAGGAAATGTAATATCCTTTTGAGGTGCTACTTCTGCATCCTCAATAAACAGTCCAAAAGATTCCCCTTTATTGGTGGGGTGTTCCAAATTGAAAGAAATTAATATTTCCTCGTTCCCTTCAAAATAGGAATGAGGTAGAAAGTAAAATTTATTAAATTCTTCATAGGAAGAATTCACCGAGAATGTATCGATTTGCTTGCCGGAAAGATAAACAGTGACCTTTTGGTTTTCCTGGTTTTTCAATAAATTTACGTTTCCTTTAAATTTTATATAAGAATCTCTCCCCGGATTATGAACCTTGACGACTCCCTTACTCCTCGTCTGCCAACTTAGTAGTTGTTTGTTTAAATCTCTGTACGGGGTCCACCCATTCGAGAATGATATATTTTCATTTTCCAAGGAAGGATTCGGAAAGTAATTAACAATCTCTTCATCATGGTTGTCAAATTTAATATAGTAAAAGGCTGCTCCAACATAGTGGGGCTTATCTTTAAAACCTCTTATTTTGTGCACTTGATCAAATTGGAAACGGATTTTGTTATTTCCCTCCATGATTAAAGAATTGGGAATAGTGACCATATATTCCTGAAAACCATTAGAAAGTTGAATATTCTTGGCAAATTGATCGTTAATGAAAATTTTCATATTTTGCTTGCTATCCTCATAAGGCAGTAGCCCAAGCAACATGGTGTAATCTTTTTTGGGATCCGGAAACCGCACCATGAGTTCGGACTCCTTTCCATTGGACCAATTAAAGTCAAGGTATCTGCTTGTAATGATAAAGGAGCTGAAGGCCACTGGCAATGGGGGGGGGGGCTCAGTGGACATTATGCCGGGTGGTTTAATCGGATTTCCGTAATGAAACTCTATTTTATTCAGTCCCTTTTTCCAGAATTCCGAGTCCGTTTCTATCGCGTAATCCCTAAAATCTTGAGTGTCTTTTGGATTTAAAACTACTGCGGACACGAAATTGCCATTAATGTAGACTTCTAATTTCTGGGGCGGCATCCCAGAGTAACTAGATGGCTTAAGGCTAAGATAGATGTTTAAGTAGTCAGGATATTCAATAGGAATAAAAACAGCGGAACTTTTCCCCTTTGACCATCTGAATTTAAGATTTCTATCGTGGCTGGAAGCTTCAATTTTATCAAACCCTTCCATCTGAAACGGCGAATCATCCCTGCTAAAATCAATTTTTGCAACAACATTCTCCTCATGAGGCAGCCACCCCTTGCTTTTAAATTTTAGTACATTATCGAGTTTTGCCTTTTTTATTTTATATGCAACTATGTTTGTGTCTTCATAAATCTTTTTTCCGCTTAAGCCCTCTCTGACTAGTTTATTAATCTTTTTATAGTTCCATTCCGACAAATAATTTTTATGAATAATGGCATATTGAAGATTATGAAAATGAATGAGCCTATCAAACTGCCACGGCTCTTGGAGCACTTTTTCCGTATTTTGAAAAAGATCCGGGGATGAAAGATATTTTTTTACTCGATTTCTTTTCATGCTCCCCTCTATTTCGCTTGGAATTCTTGGGGAATGTCCAAAAAGTAATTTTTTTTCGTGAATGGTTTGATAAAACTGATAGATCTGAATTTTGTTCTTGTCGTAAGGAAGTTCTAAAACAGCGAAATCTCCTTTTTCCTTGGCTATTTCTTTATAAATTGATGGAACAGTAACCTCTTGCATCGGGAAAGGCAGGGTGTTGTATTCGAGAATGATTAGGATAATGATTAAACTTATAAAGCATTTTTGAGTGGTACGTCTTTCAATTCTTTTTAAAATGAAATGAAAACCAAAACTTGATAAAACGGCGATGGAAAGCATAAAAAAAAGGTCGAAACGGGCAGGTGCACGTATACCTCCTAAAACCGGAAGATATTGCATAAGAAAATAGGGTAGAGGCACTTTAAAGTTAAAACCAAAAAGTTGAAAATCGCTTTTTCCCCCTATGGAAAAATGGGAACCCATGGTTAAAACAAAAAAGCTAATAGCGGAAACGATCCAAAACCTTACGGTGACGTCTTTATGATTTTTCCAAAAACCAAGAGAGGCCAGAAGCAACGCCACTAAGCCAACATAGACCACCCCCTCTTCAATGTTCCGAGGGAATAGTTCATTGAAAAGCTTCACGAAATGCCCCAAAAAAGGGTGGTCGGCGCTGGGCAAGAAAAAAGAAACTAAATCCATTCCAAGCCTATGGGGATCATTATAGCTTGTATATAAATAGCCATGGGAACCTTTGTTCAAAATAATTGGATAAATAAGAAAAAGAAAAGGCAGTAAAGCGCAAAAGATAATCACGGGGAATTTTTTCCTAAAACCAAAAGAATCGATTAAACCTCTTTGATGAATAAAGTGATAAATAAGAAAAATCCCTGTTAGTAAGGCAAGAATTATGGTGTAATATATTGATGAGATAAACTGTAAAAAAAGAAAGAAAGACGCGCAAGCAGGGTTTTTCCAACCCGGCTCCCTTAATGAACGAAATAGGAATAGGGTATAAAGAGGTATCCACTGGGATGTAAGAAGATTAATATGGCCCAATGAATGCGACAAATGATAAGGACTGAAGGCAAATATGATACCGCCGATAAAGGCGGCGATTCTGTTCCCGGTGAAGTAATAACACAAAAGATACGTTCCGAATCCAGACAGAATAAATGAAGATAAAATCAGCAGATTCCAGGCAAAAATGGGGTTAAATATTTCTTTTAGTGGAATATATACCAGGGAATAATACAACACCATAAAGGTATAGGGGGTATCTATTCCCTGGGGGAAAAAGATATCCATAGTCTTGAAGGGGAGTCCATTGCCTTCCGCGAACCCCTTCTGTAGCTGCCAAAATAGCCATAT
Source organism: Nitrospinia bacterium (assembly GCA_029261755.1). Taxonomy (GTDB): domain Bacteria; phylum Nitrospinota; class Nitrospinia; order JACRGO01; family JACRGO01; genus JACRGO01. The sequence goes on along the minus strand of JAJDAS010000620.1, from coordinate 38 downwards.
AGTTTGCCAAATATCTGTTTCACCCGAAATTTGAGGGT
>JAJDAS010000619.1 GCA_029261755.1 Nitrospinia bacterium | reverse complement strand
GCCTGATAAATATTTTGCATCACTTGGACTTGTTTTCCCCTGGATCTGATTCTGCCTGATCAGCCGAACCGCCGTTGACGGACCCGTATGTTCGGTGGTGTGGGAGGGCCGCTCCGTGAGGAGCGGTCCTATCCCGATAGCGGTTTTGGGGTTGCATTTTACAATAAATAAACACTAAAGTATTTCAAATACCGCGCTTACTTATTTATTTGAAATTTTGGTGTCTACGTCAACATATTCAGAAGCCGAAAGGATATAAAGTTTAGAAAAAGAAACTTCTTGCTTGATCATATCCTCCAAATCTTTTTTGAATTCCTCAATTTCCGCGACAGGGATGCTCTTTTTACGGTTGTGTTTTTTAATAAGGTCATTAATTTTCCTTATCATCAATAATTCAGGGCTTACTCTCATTGGCATTTCTCCTTTTTAATTTAATTCCGTTTTTATTTTTAACATTCAAAACTAATTTTATCGGTTTCAAAATCAAATATAGCCTTCTTGCATATAGACCTCATAAAAGTGATGCCTAATAGATACTCTCCTTTCATTTCCGTGACTTCAACCTCATTTAGTTTCAAGTCATTAACAATGACGTCGCTGAGATATACACTGACGGTGTAATCCACACCGCCTGCAAGAGTTACCGTATCTTCACCAAGGTAGTCTCTTTCTATTGAACCAATTATCCCTCCATCAAGCACAATTTCTCCGGAAAAACCTGTGTCCACGATGATATTTAATGGAGGATCTCCGCCTGATGGTTCTGAAGTAATATGTAATTTTTCCTCGGAGATATGACCTTTGACATTTGGGAAACTATTTCCTTCAATATTTCCTTGCAATCTTACGTGTTTTAACATGTGGACCGAGGGGAAGCCGACTCTAACAAAGAAAAAAACAGCCTTAGCGTCTTCTTGAATCTTTCGTCCTTCTTTTGCCGCTTCCTTTACACTTTTCCCATAGAAAAAATCACCCGTAAGGGGGTTTACGGCGGCGATACAACCTCTTTGGCTTTTATCTTTGGAACTGATTAATTTTTTTACTGATTTCTTTGCTTTTTCCGTAAGATTTAATTTTTCCATTTTGGTAACCTTCTCCTTAATTTCCTCTTTTTATGCCTAAAACAATTATATTCCCTTTTGCCTGAAGATGAAAACACGATTGTTTTTGCTTTTCCAATCTAAAATCGAAAATCGCAAATCTAAAATGAGAACACCCTCCTATTGACCAATTGGAATTTACGGAAGAGGGCAAGGATGGTTTAAGGCAAATTCTGATTTTTTCAAAAGATTCCATTCAGCAAGTTTCCGTCGCACTGACAAAAATTGTAATTGGGCAGAAGGAAAACCCTCCAAAAGGTTAAGAACTATAGCCCCAAGGTTAAGGATACCATTTTAAGGTTTTAGCCTTGCCTTGCGGCCTTTTAAATGAAATCTCAAGTGCATTGCCTACATCCTTATTCTCTTTTTAGCTAAATTGTCATTTGTTGTATATTACCTAACAAAGGGGCATTAAAAAATGAAATGAAAAGTTCAAATCTCCTTATTCACTCTTTAGAAACTCGTCCTGTCCCATCGCATACCCAACATGGATAGTTTTTAGGAGGTGGCTTGCCGCATTTACAGTCACATGGGACTCTACTGCCCGGATAGCCTCCACTTGCAGGGGGAGCATAAACTTTCCCTTGCCCATGACATTCATTACAAACTTTTCCAGTTCCCATGCAGTGATGACACTTTATCTTTCCATCAAAAATTCCCATAATCTTCCTTCCTGAAATAAATCTTTAAATGAGTTTAACCTCTATTTTCATTACAATACAAACCATTGTCACTCAAACGCTAACGACCGGCACAACTGTTCGGGCTGAGCGTGATGCCCAATACAGAAAAACCGATGATCTCGGTCAGCTTGGTGCCATGGTTATGGGCTTTTAAGATTATTTTCACCTGTAAAAAGTGAGGCAATTTGAATTCTGGCTATAACAAAAAAATAACCTGCTATTAAGTAAATTAGTATAAGTATCCCAACACGCTCCAAATTGAAACTACATATAAAACAAAATATTAGAAAGTTTAAAAAACTAACTGTAAGAGCATAGCTCGTGTGTGCATAGAATTGCGCAAAGTTTAGGTAAAAATCTTGAAGGAACTGAAAAGCATGTTCTTTGTCTTGAGATATTTTGGTTATATTTTCATCAATTGCTATTTCTGTGAGATTTTTTCCTTCAAATAAAAATTGTAAAATTTCACAAACAATTTTTATTGGGCCAAGGAGAATTTGAATTACGATTCGTAAGTTATGCCAATATGTATCGTAGACCTTTTTTAGTTTATCTCCTTCTGCATAATAGTTTTCCAAAAAACCTAATACAGCCCAGTGCAATCCATGAATTGCCATTCCAAAAGCAATGCTCAAGGAAATAAATAATACGCCTAATGGGACTGAAGACCCCCATATCAAAACTGTTTTCCTACCAATAAAGATTACTGAATTATGGAACTCACCATGAAATGCTAAAAATATAAAGGAAAATGAGTCTAAAGAAATTGCCCCTGGCACAAACTGGGCCATAAAAAAACCAAAAGTAATTTTAGAAATGATATCTTTCATTTATTTTTGCACACCGGGTAGCTCACCGGTCTTGCGACCGGATCGCCCCCTCAGAACAAGGAATTGACAGTTTCCCGTCAACCGGCTCAAGCATTTCAAAAGGTTGCTATTGTGGAACAACCCGGCTATTTTACCACACGGCTCTCATTTCAGAATATATGTTTCCCTGATTTGAGAATCCTCCCATGAGTTTCGACCCTTTGATATTTCTTCTACACCAGAAATAAGAACTGTATTCCGGCATATATGG